>CAJVYK010000065.1 GCA_913009865.1 uncultured bacterium | reverse complement strand
CTCGGCATAGTAACGCTTCGCCGCCTCATAAACGCCCTGCTCATCGTCCACAAACAAACTGCTCGTCGCCAGATGCGAGCCGAAGAAATCGCACGGGAAAAGTATTTTATCTTCCTGCAGGTATGTGCCCATAGTTTCCGGCCAGTGAACCCAGGGGACATAAAAAAACTGCAGTGTTTTATCGCCCAGCGAAAGCGTTTGGCCATCATCGACCGTGATAAATTTATCCTCACTAATGTTCAATAAGTCGATAAGCATCCCTCTGCACTTCGGATTCGTTACCACTTTTGCATCAGGATAGAGCGTTAATATATCCGGTATGCTGCCGGAATGGTCCTGCTCGGCGTGATGGGCAACGATATAATCGATTCCGTCGGCACCGGCTTTGACAAGATTATCCACCAGTACCGCTGTTTTTGCGGGGTCAACTGTATCCAGAAGCGCTGTTTTTTCACTGCCCCTTATCAGATAAGAGTTATAACTTGTGCCGTCGGGCAAAGGAATCAGCTCATCGAACAATCTTCTGTCCCAGTCAATCGCCCCTACCGCATAAACGTTCGATTTCAGCTGTCTCATCCTGCTACCCCTTTCTTTGCGGGCGGTACATATCTTTTCAACATCAGGGAAAGTGTTACTATCGTAACAGAACTCATAGCCATTGCAAGGCCCGCAAACTCAGGCCTGAAAGTAATTCCAAAAAACGGATGCAGTATTCCCGCTGCAACAGGAATCAATGCAGTATTATACGCGAAGGCCCAGAACAGGTTCTGCTTTATTCTCGACATTACCTTATTACTTAACTGCAACGCTGCAACAGCATCCATAAGATCGTCTTTCATAAGCACTATCTCACCGCTCTCTATCGCCACATCCGTACCACTGCCTATGGCAATACCTACATCCGCCTGGGCAAGCGCCGGTGCATCGTTAATCCCGTCGCCGACAAAAGCCACCACCTCCGCCCTTTCCTGAAGTTTCTTTACCTCATTAGCCTTGTCCTCCGGAAGGACCTCGGCTAACACATTTTCTATTCCAATCTGCCCTGCAATTGTATTGGCAGTTCCTGCATTGTCGCCGGTAATCATAACAACGCTAAGATTCATCGCCTTTAACTCTTCAATCGCATTTTTTGTCGTTTTCTTTAACGTGTCGGCAATAGCGATTATACCACATATCATAGAATCCCGGGCGACAAGCATTATCGTTTTCCCATCGTTTTCAAGGCCAATCGCATCTGCCACAACCTTTTCAGGGCACGAAATGTTTCTTTCTTTGAAAAGTGTTCTATTGCCTACAAGCACCTCAAATCCCTCGACCGTTGCTACCACACCTTTTCCCCCAAAAGTGTCGAAGTCCCCGCTCTGTCCGGCCTCAATGCCTTTCTCCTGCGCTCGCCTCAGCACGGCCTCTGCGAGAGGATGTTGTGAATTCCTCTCAACACTCGCTACCAGTTTCAGCAGCGACATCTCGTCAATTCCAATGCCGATTATATCTGTAACTTCCGGCTTTCCCACGGTTAGCGTTCCGGTTTTATCAAATATTATCGTTGTCAGTTTCTCAGAAACTTCGAGGGCTTCGCCATTCTTAATGAGAACGCCGAGTTCAGCCCCACGGCCAACGCCCACAGTCACAGCGGTAGGAGTGGCAAGGCCAAGGGCGCAGGGACAGGCGATAACAAGAACGGAAATCATACAGGTCAGGGCAAAAAGCAGTGTACCGCCGAAAATAAAATACCACGCAACGAAAGAAAGAATTGCAATTGCCAGCACTATCGGAATGAAATAACTCACCGCTTTATCAGCAATCCTTTGAATAGGCGGACGTGAACCCTGAGCCGCCTTCACGAGCTTTATGATATGAGACAAAACGGTATCTTTTCCTATTTTTGCCGCTCTGAATTTGATTACGCCGTTTTTGTTAAGCGTTCCACCAACAACACTATCACCTTTCTTTTTCAAAACAGGGGTAGGCTCTCCTGTAATCATTGATTCGTCCACGTAACTGTTACCATCAACAACGTCACCATCCACAGGGATTTTCTCTCCCGGCTTTACAACTACAATGTCATCTATCCGAACATCATCCACAGGTATCTCAATTTCATTGTTGTCGCGAATAACAGCAGCGGTTTTGGGTTGTAAACCCATCAGTTTTTTTATCGCTTCCGAGGTTTTCCCCTTTGCCCTTGCCTCCAGGTACCGTCCCATTGTGAGAAATGTGGCAAGAAGAACCGCTGTCTCATAAAACAAAAAATCGCTTGAAAGTATAAACTCAAAAGTACCTAAAACGCTTGATACGAATGCAACGCCAATCCCCATAGAATACATTACATCCATATTGAGATTCTTATTCTTAAGGGAACGATACGCAGCGCTGAATATAGGATGACTTACGTAAATAAAGACAGGAGTCGAAACAACCAGCATTAAATATGCCATTGAAAAGGGGAAATTGACCGGAACATACATAAGAATCATCAGAGGAATGCCCACGACCAGGCCGGCAATGATTCTGTTGCGTTTTTGCCTTAAATCCCTTTCTCTTGCCGCCTCTTCCAAATCTTCGGTATCTTCTGTATCTACTCCAAAATACTGATAGCCGGCGTCTTCAATGGTTTTTTTCATCTCAGCTAATGTTGTCATTGCCGAGTTGTAGGTGATATATACTTTTTCAGCCCCTACATTAACATTAACGCTGTGGATACCATTTAGTCTTTTGAGTGCGCTCTCAATCGTTTTTGCACAAGTAGCACAGGTCATACCCCCGATTTTCAGGATGATTTTTTCATTTATCACCTTATAACCTGCATCTGTAACCGCTTTTTCCAGGTCGGAAAGGTTCAATTCAGCAGAGTCGTACTCGACCATAGCGGTCTCATTTCCAAGATTCACCTGCGCATTATTAACGCCACTGAAATGTAACAGGGATTTTTCAATCGTTGCAGCGCATGCTGCGCAGCTCATTCCCGAAATCCTGAGCTCAGTCTTTTTTATACGCTCTTCTGTCATACCAATTCTTTTGCCGCCTTCAAGACCGCTTCATTGGTCAGCTCATCGACTACCTTTATGTAACGGATAATCCTTTCCTTGTCGACCACAAATACCGCCCGTGCAGGTAAACCGGTTCAAATCCGTAATGATGATATAGCTACAAATTTACAGAAATCAGCACAAAATAATTTTCAGCTGTAACCAAGAACCACTAAACCTGCTTAGTAGTTGACCGCTTCCAACGCAAAATAGCTCTGCGGATGTGCGCAGGCCGGACAGCTTTGCGGTGCTTCCAGCCCTTCGTGTACATAGCCGCAATTCCTGCAGACCCATCTTACTGGCTTTTGGCGTTTGAAAACAAGCCCGCCGGATATGTTTTTGGCCAAAGCAACATACCGCTCTTCGTGACGTTTTTCAGCAACGGCGATACTTCTAAAGACCTCGGCAATTTCAGCAAATCCTTCTTTGTCCGCAGTCTCGGCAAAGCCCGGATACATCTCTATATTTTCGTAATGCTCACCCGCTGCGGCAGCCTTTAGATTCTCAAGCGTTGTGCCGATAACGCCGGCTGGAAATGCTGCGGTAATCTCAGCTTCACCACCTTCTAAAAATTTGAACTCACGCTTGGCGTGCTCTTTTTCCTGGTTGGCGGTCTCTTCAAATATTGCGGCTATCTGTTCGTAGCCCTCTTTTCTTGCATGGCTTGCAAAATAGGTATAACGGTTCCTCGCCTGGGATTCACCTGCAAACCCAGCCAATAAGTTTTTTTCAGTCTGACTTCCTTTAAGTTCCATCACTAACTTTCCTTTCTTAAAAAATTAACCGGTAAAATTGAAAAATACGATTATGATTCACGTTCCCAACGATAGAAATCACATATCCAGCCAAGATAAACTGTCCTTCTCAATACTGCAAACTTCTCCCCAATGCCAGGCACTTCAGTATTGTCAAAAAGCCTATGATAAAAGTCAACAATTCTTTATGTTTTCTTTTGCTGTTACATAGTAGTTGTACTTATATAAGAGTTGCTCCTATTTGTCAATAGGCATTTTGGGGATTTTTTAATAGAAGGCATCCGTAAGGAGTCCATAGGACAATAGGATATTAGGATTGCCACAGGTAAAAAATATTTATTCGTGTCGAAGCGATTCGATTGGGTCCATATTGGCGGCACGATAGGCTGGATAAATACCAAAGGTTATCCCCACCACTGCGCTGATACCAAAGGCCAACACTAACGAGCTGGGTGTAATCACGGTGGGCATATGGCCGAAATAGGTTACCAAAAACGGTATAAGAGCTCCCAGGATAATCCCCAAAATACCTCCAGCTAACGTTAGAAGCAGAGTTTCCGAGAGGAATTGAACTATAATATCCCATTTTCTGGCGCCGAGGGCGCGTCGAATGCCAATCTCACGTGTACGTTCGCTGACAGTGGCCAGCATAATATTCATAATTCCTATGCCGCCAACCAAAAGTGAAATCGCAGCGATTGAACCGAGAACAATACTGAATATCTGCTTTGTCCGGGCCGCCTGACGCAACAGTTCCAGTGGAACCACTATATTATAGTCCTGCTTATCGTGGATACGCCCAAGGAGAGTATTCAGAATATTGCGCATCGGCAAAACCTGTTCTGTTGAGTCAACTTTCACAACTATCTTTTGCAACTCCACTTTTTCTATGCTCTCACTGCCCCCGCCAAAGCTGGCTTTCACCTCGGTAAACCGCTTCCTGGCGGTTGTCAAAGGGATATAAACATTGCCTATAACACCACCACCGCCGTTGCCGTTTACTGCAGCTATTTCACTGGCAAAGCTATCCGCCGTCTGCCCCCCTGCCAACCGGGCGACTATGCCCACCACTCGATAATAATTGCCATAAATTCTCACATCCATTCCGAGAGGATCATCAAAGGCAAAGAGCTTCCGGGCCACCTGGTTCTCGATAACACAAGTAGCCAGTTGATATTGTAAATCAACGCTGCTTAGAAACCGACCTCGTATCAAGCGAACCGGCGAAACTTCTGTGTACCACGGAATAGTACCAATAAGTTTTATTGCCACTTTACGATTGAGATATCGGGCTTCCTGGTCTATCTCGCGAACGGGCACAATTACCTGGACACTGGGTATCGTATTGCGAATTGATTCGGCGTCGACATAGGTCAATCCATACTTGCGCATAGTATTGGCCTCGCCGCTGTTGGCTTGCTCATCGGACGGTTTAACCGTTTCGATAATTAAATTCGTACTGCCCAGCCGTGCTATAGCATCCTGCGCCTCACGGCTGGCCCCCTCACCTATCGCCAGCATAGCAATCACCGAGCAGACGCCAAAAACTATCCCCAGCATCGTCAGCGTCGAACGCAGCCGGTGCATCCACAGACTCTTTACGCCTAACTTAATTGTCCTCTTAGCGCTAAACCAGTGCATAACAGCTACCGCCTGTGATTATATTCCACCCTCTCGATTCGCCCGTCAAGAAGATGTATCGTCCTTTCGGCCCTTCCGCCGATATGTTCATCATGCGTTACAATAATCAGCGTCTTGCCCCGCTGATGTAAGTCGTCGAGAATAGTCAAAATCTCAGCACCGCTTTCCGAGTCTAAATTGCCCGTTGGCTCATCGGCCAGAATAATCACGGGGTCATTCGCCAGTGCCCTGGCAATAGCCACCCGCTGCTGCTGACCGCCGCTCAGCTCACGAGGCCGATGCTTAAATCTGTCACCAAGACCGACCATTGTGGCTAATTTACCGGCACGCTCAATACTTCTCTCCTCGGAGAAGCCCTGATAAGACATCGGCAGCTTGATGTTCTCTATAACATTGAGCTGGCCGATGAGATTATAAGATTGAAATATAAAGCCGATACGCTTACCACGAATCAGTGACAAATGGTTGTCGTCAAGCGTGGAAACGTCCTTTCCACCCAGCCAGTATCGGCCGCTGGTAGGCCTGTCGAGGCAGCCCAGCAGGTTAAGTAATGTCGATTTTCCTGAGCCGCTGGGACCCATAATGGCTATATACTGGCCCTGTTCTATCTCCAGGTCAACGTCGCGCAACGCAGGCAGTTGAACCGGGCCTAATTGATATGTCTTACACAATTTCTCGATGTGAACTACAGCCATTAAACTCAGACCTCAATGTTTTCATACGGGCATTGCTGCTGTACTCCAGCGGTCAACTTTGTCGCTCTTTGCCCTTTTTTGCAGTTATCCCCTGCCCACTGGAGCGGGGCCGGGGTGGATTAAGCAATATTTTTTCCCCCTCAACCAAACCACTTTTGATTTCAATAAAATTATCGTTAAACAAACCCATCTCAACCTCACGTCTCTCCGGGCCGTTATCTGTCATAACATAACACAGTTTTGTCCCTTCCTGAGTTATAACCGTCTGTATCGGCACACTTAGAACGTCTTTAAGCTCATCAATAATCACTTCAACCTTTGCCGACATACCCGTTTTGATAAAATCGTATGTGCCTTCGATGCTCACGTTAGTTGCGTAAACCTTAAGGTCTGGATTCAGCCAATTCTGCTGATCGGCTAATGGTGCTTTTTTCAGCACCTTGCCGGTAAAAGTCTTATCCGGAAATGCCGCAATGGTTATTCTTGCCCGCTGTCCTACTTTAATCTTATCAACCCAGGTCTCGTTAACTTTGATTTCCACCTTCATTTCCGAAGAATCCGGTATTGATATAATCCTTTGACGTTCTCTGATTTCCGCTCCTATCTCAATCGGGCTGTTTCTTCGCGCCCACCTGCTGATGCTCGACGAATATACCACCTGTCCCGGTGCCGGCGCCCTTATCACGCAGGCATGGAGCTGTTTTTGCAGTTTTTCCAGGCGTTCCTTCTGCAACAGGTACGTTGCTTTTTTGCTGCCAAGTTTTGTCTGTGCCTGCGTCAGCTTTGAACGTGCGCCGGCTTCAATTCGTTCCGATTCGCGAATGGACTCATTGTAGTTGCTCAACAGCTTCTCAGCCTGTTTCGGAAATTCGTACTTTACAAACAAATCCTTGGCCGTCTTGGTCTGCTCCGACGCAATCTCTTTCTGCTCTTTATCCAACCTGTCCGCTTCCTTATCGCTAAGCGACACATATTTTTTCTCGTAAAGCTTCTCGGTCCAGTCAAACTTGCTCTTGGCCAGTTGAAGCTTCTGTTCTTTCATATAAATCTCCCCATCCAGTTTGCGTAGCTCCTGCAGAGCCTCGCCGCCAAGATTGGGGTCATCAATCAGTGGTGCAATTTCATTATACTCACCTTCAGCATTTGTCGCATCCGACATAAGTTTTTCAGCTACGAGCTTGCCGAGATACTTCTGCAAATCTATCAATGCGAATCTGACCTTCAGCCGGCCGGCCCGAATGTCACTTTCATTTTGTTTTTTCTGTATATCAAGCGATTCCTTCGCTTCTGCAAAGCCTGCCTCCGCAGATAAAAACGAAATTTCCTGCTGTGTAAGCTTTTGCTTTATTTCTGAAGAATCCAGTTCAACAAGCACTTTGCCGCTATTAACATCTTCCGGCGTGATATACGTGCCCTCATCAACGATGCTGATTATGGTAGTTCGCCCTTCCACCTCAGACTTGATGTCTTCCGAATTGATCGCCGCAATATCACCGCTTTCAGTTACACTGATAGTCAAATCATTGCGACGCACCGTGAACGTACCTGCTTTTCTATTCGAATCATCAGAGCTATTTGGTGCCCGGCGCAAAAACACCAGCACACCAATACCGACAGCCACAGCCACGAGAATCAGAACCCAGCGGAGTCGCCCCGCAAACACCGGCTTACCTGCCGCCTTCTCACCTTGCTTTTCTACGCTATTCGCTTTCATTTTTTACTCTTATTTCTTAGATATTACTTCTTACATCTCTTTTATTGCTTCCACATTCCATCCGGCCGAACCTGTAAAATACCAATATCCCGGAAAAAGCTCAACTTTGCGATTGTGTGGTTCACTAAAGCAGCCGTCAAACTGTTTTGAGCTTCTAATAGAGCATCCTGCGATTCCAGCAAATCCCGGGTTATCGCCAGCCCGGCTTCCAGCAGCATTGACGTACTTTCAACTCGCCTCTGAGCCAGCTCCAAGCTGATTTTTTGAATACGATAGCTTTCCGCCGCCTCTTTCAGTTGACGATACGCCTGACGAACATCCAGTTTAACTTCATCCATATCATTATCATATTCCCGTTGCCGCCGTTCTAACGCTATCAATGCTTCACGATAAGCATTGCGTTCAATTTTTCGGTCCAACGGTAAATCAGCTTCAAGGCCCAGGCCATAAGTACCACGATGAAATTGCAGCCTGCTAAAGTCGGTTTTCTCGGTTGAGCTTGCGCTGACACTGCCAACCAGGTTCAATTCTGCACCAAGGCTGTCAGCGGCCACCATAACTTTACGCACCGCATCATCGACCTTGTCCATACTGTTAGCCAAGTCCAAACGCCGAAGTAATCCCGTTTCAATCGCTGTATTTAACGTATAATCAGGCTCGCTTATACCCACCTTCTCTAACGCCCTCAACTCATTCTGGTCCAACTCTACGTTTGCGTCGGTTGGCAAAGCCAGTCTTATCTTGAATTCATCAAGCCGCTGTTCATATCTTTGTTGGGCTGTTACATGGCTGTTTTGCGCTCTCAACACCCTTGTTTTCGCCTGGTCCACCTCAAATCGCGGCGTACGGCCGGCCTCGGCCTCCATCTCCAAACGCTTTTTTGATTCAGCCGCCCTTTTATAATCGTTCTCAGCGTTGCTCACCTCGTCTCTTCGCTGCAAAACACGGTAATAGTCCGTAACAACCGAAACCACAAATGTTTCGCGGTAGCGGTTGAACGCACGTATCTGATATAAAGCATTTCGTTCAGCCTGCGTAAGGTTCTCCTGGACAATTTTACGGCCGGCACCCCGCAGCAACGGCTGGGTTACACTGGCGCTTAGAACCGACCCTAATGAAGTCCGTGGGTCGCCGGTAAGAAAACGTGCCCAATCAAGCGCTATGCTGGTACTAACTCTCGCTCCGCCGGCCAACAGTTGGTCAAAGCCCAATTTAGCATCACTGCTTACCTTCTCATCATCATTATCCTTGGCATACTTGGCGTCAATAGTTCCAAACCACTGCCGTGCGAACCGATACCGAGCCAGTGTTAAGTCAAGTGCCGCCAGGTAAAGCTGTTCTTTTTGTCTTTGATAGTCCCGATTATGTGCGGTAGCCATAGCAACCGCCTGTGCAAGACTTATTTTGCCCGATACCGGTACGGCTGCCCGGATTTGAACGTCGTTTGGTGATGGCGGTACATCACTAATTATATAATTGACCTTTTGGCCAAAGTCGTCCTGCCATTTGCTATCGATAATCTTATATACTTCCTCATCGGCGTCAGCTTTGTAGTATTCAGGACTGCATGCACCTGCCATACCAAAAAGGATAGCGATACACAGCCCATAGCATAAGACTGTGACTAACCGAAACTTATGAAACATAAAAACCCTTTTCCGATACAACCCTTGCCCTATTTAAGCGTTTTTAGCCTAAAATAGAACCCCGGTATTGTTCTATTGCACAAATCCACCCTATCTGCATAACATCGCCTTCGTCTGTATCTACGTCATTATACAATAAAAGGTTTCAAAAGAAAAGAGAAAAACAGTCGGAGACATCCGTAAGTATTGAAGATTTCAAATGTTAGCAAAAAGTTTGATACAAAAGGTTTCTATAAAACAGCGGAATCTATAAACACTTATACACAAAAAAAACGTGATTTTTTACTAACAATTACTAACAAATAGGATTGTAAATCGGGGTGATTAGGATTCGAACCTGCGGCCTCCTGCTCCCAAAATTGGCCTCGCCCGATTTTTAAGTTTTTTTGTTACAAGCACTTACGGGAGCTAATTATTTGCTGCTACTAAAGTTATACTGACCACTTGTATTCACTTATGACAGCTTATGACATAAAAAAACTTTATTTGTTACACGCCTGGTGTAAACGGCGGAGC
>CAJVYK010000064.1 GCA_913009865.1 uncultured bacterium | reverse complement strand
GAGGTTCAAGGCTAGGATGGTGATATTTTTTTTTTTTTTCAAGCAGAAGACGGCATACGAGATAAAGGAATGTGACTGGAGTTCAGACGTGTGCTCTTCCGATCTCTGCTAAACGCTATTAAAAGCCACGAGTCACGAGCCACGAGTCACGAAAAGAGTTTTTCCTAAACGCTATACGCTATCTGCTAAACGCTATTAAAAGCCACGAGTCACGAACCACGAGCTGTCGCGATCATTTGCGCGGGTACTCGAAAAAAAGTCCTCAAAAATCGGTTGTTTTTATGTTTTTCTGCCTGCTTTTTCCCATTTTTTCCCATTCTTTCCAAATTTTTACACATTTTTACCCCACTTTTCAGGATTACTTGCGCCTTTGATTGAAAACAGTCACGTCAAAACATTCGCTTTTGCGTAAAAGTATTTACCTGATTTCAGTTAAACCTTCCTGGCTAATTGAGTCAGCAGTGTCCCTTGTAATTTGTGCAATTCCAAAAGATGGCCCACATATTCTGCTGCTTTTGTTTGGTCTCTTGCTGTTTTTCTTGTTTTTTTCGCTTTTTTCGCCGAAACTGTCTCTCTTGCCCTTTTTCTTACAGATTTTGTCATTCTTCGCATTCTCCTTATTGACAAAATTCATATTTGCGTTTAAAATACGCACATTTGAGGTTCGTCTTTATTTTTAAGGTATTTTTATTCTAATATCGACCTGATTGCGAAATATTGCAAGTAAAATATTCGTATTTATATGAAAAATTTTGACGAAAATACGATAATCGAGCGAATCAGATTCCTGCGTAATCAATATGCCGGCAGTCGTGGCAAGAGCAAATTTGCCCGCGCTTTAGGCATAAGCGCTTCTACTTACAGCTATTACGAAAACAACAGAGTTGGCCCAATTGAGATTTTGCTGAAAATTTGTGAGGTTACCGGGGCGGATTTGGAATGGCTTCTGACCGGCCGCAGTGCCGAGAAAAAATTCGTATCTGGGCCGAATGCTACGCTTTTGCGAAAATTAGACGCATTATTGAGCGAAAATCCAGACCTGAGTGAGCCGATTTTGGCTTTTATTGAGTTATTATGCGAAAAAAAGGGTTTTGAAAAAGATTTTCTCACCAAAGTTTTGCCCTCCAGTCCAAACCGGCCGGGCTGGATTCCGGTGCTCGGCAGAACTGCTGCGGGGATGGTTCATTTTTGGGACCAAACGGTTCCGACGGACCCGAATAAGGCCGTTACCGAACTTGATGATCTGGTGAAAAAACACATCGGCAAAACGATTGTTGGTTCTGTGGACGGGGCGGTGTCAATCGATTTGCAGGTGCGGGTTTTGCTGGACGGTATTAAAAAACCTGAGGCTAATCTGATTCAGGTTGGCGGGCAAGAGCAGGAGCAGATAGTTGAATTCGTTGAGTGTGAAGAAATTTTTAAGCTGTTTCCTGACAGCTTCGCACTGCAGATAGATGGCGACAGTATGTCACCCAGAATAAACGATAGCGATATTGTGATATTGAGCCCGTCAGTGCCGGCGGCACAGGGACAAATCGGGATTGCACATGTTGCAAATCAAATAGGGGTTACGTGCAAGCTCATAAGAACAACTGGTGAAAATGTCCACCTTATACCGATAAATGAGAAGTACGAAACGAAGGTCGTGGCTAAAGAGGATCTGCTCTGGGCACTGGCGGTTCTCTGCCATATAAGTGTCTGATTATTTTGGTGTCTGATTATTTTGGTGTCTGATTATTATTACAGTACCATTTACGTCGGAATATTACTATTACGGTGGAAAATTAAAAAGGGCGATATCATTGCGAACCGCTAAGAGGTGTGGCAATCTCTGATTTGCGAATGGTTGAGATTACTTCCCTTCGGCTTCGTTCAGGGCAGGCTTGCTATGCTCCTCTCAATGACACTTTGTGTTATTTTAAATTTTGATACATCGTTTTGATTTTTGCACTTTGATATTTGATATCTTTTTGTAAAGGTTCATACCATAAATATACTGTTCATATAAAAAGTTTATATTTTTTGGAGGTTCATAGCTATGTTACTTAATATTTTTAGAGTTATTTTTATCATCATTATTTTAGCTGTTTTATTCGTCAATGTAAGTTCCAAGACAATTTCCGGGGGAACTGATTCGACTAATTTCTGGGCGGTAGTTTGGAGCGGTATAGGGATGGCGGTGTTTGTTTTTATGCTGGATATTCTTACGCCTAAGAAAAAACTTGGTGCGCTGGCAGGGGTGTTCTTCGGTCTGTTTGTTGGGATGCTTATCAGCTGGGCACTGGCACCGGTGATAGATATGATAAAGGATACATACAACATTGGTATAAGCACCGAGGCAATTACAGCAATCAAATGGATGATGGGAATATGTATATGTTATCTTGTCATCAGTATTGTGATGCGAACCAAAGACGATGTACGTTTTGTGATTCCTTATGTTGAATTTGCCAAGCAGACCAAAGGTACCCGGCCGTTGGTTCTGGATACGTCGGCAATCATTGACGGGCGGATAGCGGACCTGTACCAGAGTAAACTGTTTGACGCTCCACTGATTGTTCCGCGTTTTGTTCTCAATGAGCTGCAATTGATAGCGGATTCTGCTGACAAGCTCAAGCGTAATCGCGGCAGACGGGGACTGGATATACTCAACAAGATGCAGGAAAATTCTATTATCGACGTGGAGATTGATGACACTGTCATTCCGGAGGTCGAGGAGGTCAAAGGCGTGGACCAGAAACTGGTGATTTTTACCAAGCACTGCAATGGGCGACTGGCAACGACTGACTATAACCTCAGCAAGGTTGCACAGGTTCGGGAGGTGGACGTGATGAACATAAACGATTTGGCCAACTCACTAAAGACAATCGCTCTGCCGGGTGAGGCTATGGGAATTAGGATCATAAAGCCCGGCGAAGAGGCCGACCAGGGTATCGGCTATCTGGACGACGGGACAATGGTTGTTGTCGAAGGCGCTCGCAACAAGATTGGCAGAGACCTGGTCATCAGCATAACCAGCTCCCTGCAGACCTCAGCCGGCAAGATGATTTTCGGCAAGTTCGAAGGTTTCGCGCAGAAGACAAACAATAACAATAACCAGGGGCGGTCATCGTACAAAAGGCCGAACAGAACAAGTACATCAGAGAATAATAGAAATTAAAAACTACGAACTCGAAATCAAAAAACTCGCAAATACTCGTGTCAAGTTTGTTAGTGCAGGAAAGCTCGCAACCTCTGTTTGTCTGCCTTACCTGGCTGCCATTAACTATCATCCACTAACAAATCCACAAGACTATAAACAGCAAATCCAAATACCCCCGCAAAGGCCATATAGAATCGCCACTCGTAACTGACAGCTTCTGTAGTCTGGCTGATTTTGTTAATAAATACATCTACCTGCTTTGTGAAATTTGCAGCAATGCCCGGAAAAACCACCGCCACAGCAATTACGATAATACCAAATACGACACAGCCGGCCAGCGCCAGCCGCTCCTGCATAACCACCTGTGCCAGAATCCTTTGCTCTTCGGCCTCTCCAATCCGTCTTAACATCCTGTCAGTAAAATCAGCAGGCACCGGCTCTGAATGTTCCCGCAAGCACTGCCCTAATATTTCATCAAATTTATCTTCTTTCAATTTATCCACCGACATCAATATCTTCTCCAAGAACGTCAGCTAAAAGCTCTTTTAATCTTTTTCGGCCCCTGAATAAATAGGTCTTAACGGTATTCTTACGCTTCTTCATAATCTCTGCAATCTCTGAGATGCTTTTTTCCTCGCGGTAAAATAATACAATTGCCACCGCCCAAAGTCGCGGCAATCGTTTAACCGCCTGCCAGATAAATTCAGCCCGTTCTTTAGTTTCAAGTCCTGCTCTAACCTGCGTCTTGTTGCTATCGAGAGGTTGTGCGCCTGGTTCAGCTAAAAGCCGCCTTTCTCTTCGATTTTTCCGCAGGTGATTTACCGCCTGACGGTATGCAATTCTCCACAGCCAGGTGCTTAGTTCAGCCTGGCCCCTGTATCGGTTTATGGCTCTGTAAGCTGCCAGAAACGTCTCGCTTGCGGCGTCCTCCGCCTCAGCTTCATTAAGCCCCAGCGTTCGGCAGCACAAAAACACCAACTGCTGGTATTTATTGACAAATTCGGCAAAGGCACGGTGGTCACCGCTGCGAAGCAGCCGTAACCAGTTATCCTTTTGCTGTCTTCGGGCCTTGTCCGCCAAAGAAACCCCTTTCTTATATTAGTCGCATAAAAAGCTTAACAAGTTTCAGGATTTTTTTGAAACCTATTATAGAAAACCTGGGACTAACATACAAAAGTCAATACAATTAGCCAAATACCTAAATAGGATAAAAAAAGGAGCGAATTATGTATTTATTAGCAGAAGCGCAAGTTGTAACCCATCTTCCGAAAATCCCTAAAATGGAGATAGGCGGCAACCTGATGATAGTATTAGTTATCGCCCTGATGGTCTTAGTAAGGTTTTTCATTGCCTATATGCGGCACAAACAAACAATGGCGGCTATCAACAAAAATATCCCCTTATCAGAGCTTAAGCAGTCCACATGGAAAGGTCTCAATTGGATAACAAGTCTGACCGCTGGAATCGCACTGCTTATCATCGCAGCGGGCTTTGCTTGTATGCAGTTAGCATCAGGAAATGACTATGACCGTCCGCCACTTAGTTTTCTCTTAATCGCTGTAGTCCTTTTTGCCATAGGTCTTGCCTTCTTTATTCGGGGGCTGTTGCTGCGAAAATCTCAGCGGCAAATTCAACCTTCGGGCCAAACAGAAGCTGCAGATATTAAAAAGAATGCTGATATTTCTACCTTAGAAAACTAAAAATGCTGAGAATAAAAAAGGCCTGCATAAAACAGGCCTTTTATTAACTGCAGGGCTTTCCTCCGCCAGTGCCGTAAGAAAGTGTTTGAAGAAAACCCATTATTTCCAAGTGGGCAACCGTTGCTTGTGTCCGAAAGTCCTATCGAGTAGGCATTTCCGATCCATCAAGGCCTGATTTCCCTCAATACGGGTATCGGTTTTTTCAAATCATCCTTTCTATACGAACACCGCAGGGGTTAGCCTGCACTATTACTTATACCAAATCGCAAGCCCAAAGTCAATAAAATACCGACAGACAGGCGTTCCATTAAACCCTTTGGCTTTGCCTCTACTATTGGTTTTCGGTCACTGAACCGCTTCTTCTAAAGCCAAATTCAGATTTGAAAATCATACGGTTCGCAGTTCTGCGCTAACCGATTTGGCCAAGCTCTTAACAATATCGGCTTCAAAACGGTCAACGGCCTCGTGAGTCAATGTGCCGTCCCGGTCTCTGAACCGCAGCGAAAGCGTAACACTCTTTTTGCCGGCCGGAATACCTTTCCCACGGTATATCCCGACAAACCGAATATCTTCCAACTCACCGGAGGCCTTCTTTTTAATCGCATCAACAATATCAGACCAGCAAACCGTCTCATCGACAACAATCGAAAGGTCACGGGCTATCGCTGGAAATCTCGGGATGGGCTTAACTTTTACGGCCCCGCCCTGCAAAGTCAAAAGCTGCTCAAATTCCAGCTCCGCAACGGCAGGTGTCATCTCTTTGAAATCAAATTTCTCTTTGACTTTTCCGGAAACAATTCCGGCAGTGCCGACAACTTTACCGTTCACTGCGATTTGGGCGCCCGTCTGCGCCCAGACCAAATCTTCAGGGGTAAAAACAATCCGGGCATCTCTGTCGATACTTTTTATCAGCCCTTCAACCACACCCCGCAGGTCTCTGAAGTTACCATCGCAAACCAGAGACAGTTTGGTCTTCTCAATCGGCAAACTATCACCACCTTTGCCGGCCGGGGCAAAGGTATCGGCAATTTCAAATATCCTGCACGGGGTATTTTTGGCGTTGAGGTTTGTTTTCAAAACGCCAAGCAAAGAGCCCAAGAGCGTTTGCCGAAGTATATTGGCGCTTTTTCTGGATACGTCTTTTACCGCTAAATGCTCCTTAACATCGCCTTCTGTAAAAAGCTCGGCAATATCATCGTCAATGAAACCGACATTAATCGTTTCGTAAAACCCACAGCCATTAAGATATGTCCCAATCGATTCAGCCAACTTCTGGCGAGTATCGACCGGGGCCACCTCGATTCTGATTTGCCGCTCTGTCGGTATCTTATTATAGCCATACACGCGTGCGGCTTCCTCGATTAAGTCAACCTCACGATAAATGTCATTGCGCCACGAGGGTACAGTACAAATTATCAAATCATCCTTGTGCAGCGGCTGGAAACTTAACGCCGATAGAATTCTCAGCACCTCTTCAGAGGGTATTTCAATACCAAGCAGCTTACTCAAACGCAACAGCCGTAACGTTACCTCTTTTTGCGCTGTCTTTTTCGGATAAATATCAATCACACCTTTAGCCACCTTGCCGCCGGCTGCCTGAGTAATCAATTGTGCAGTCCGTTTGGAGGCCCAGTCTATCGCCTCGATATCCACCGTCCGCTCGAACCGGAAAGCGGCCTCTGAAGACAGGCCGAGTTTGCGGGAAGTCGTGCGCACGCTCACCGGCTCAAAGTGGGCATCCTCCAGAAGAATTGTCGCTGTCGCTTCGCTTACCTCGGTATCGGCCCCGCCCATAACCCCAGCTACGGCCACAGGACCTTTAGCATCGGCAATAATCAGCATATCCGTATCTAATTGGCATTGTGAACCATCGATGCTAACCAGGCGTTCGCCGGCAACAGCTTTTCTGACTACTATTTTGCCCTCGGCTATTCTGGCATAATCGAAGGCGTGCGGCGGCTGGGAAGTCTCAATCATCGCATAGTTCGTTGCGTCAACTACATTGTTGACACTGCGCATTCCGAGCGTTTCGAGACGTTTTTTGAGCCAATCCGGCGACGGCCCAACCTTGACGCCCTCAATAATCCGAGCGGTGTATCGGCCACACAAATCCGGCTCGGCAATCTCAACACCGGTAAATTCAGCAGCGTCTTTAGCTGATTCGTTCAGCTCAACCGCCGGCATCTTTACTTCTTTGCCGGTGACAGCTGACAATTCACGGGCAATACCGAGTAAGCCGAGACAATCGCCGCGATTGCTGGTTATCTCGACATCAATTACGGTATCGTCATCAAGATATTCTATCCCTTCGCAGGGAAATCCTAAATCACTCAAAATATCAGCAATTTCCACGGCCCCAAGCCCTGTTTCGATATAATCACTTAACCAGTTCAGCGAAATTTTCATAACCAAAATACCATCAAAAAACAAACCCTCAATTTTGACAATAACTTACCCCGCAGAGATACCGCTGTCAATGATAATGACAAAGGCGGCCATAAGAGGTAACTTTAGGCTTTTATCGTTTTGGGTTTTGCTTATAATAGCAGCACTGAAACTTTAGGGGTATCAATTATGAGAAAACAGAATTTATCCGTTCCAATGGTTGTTAGTGTGATTGCTGCTGTAATCCTGGCCGGCTGTGTGGAACGACGGCTGACAATCAATACACAGCCGCAGGGGGCGCTAGTTACGTTAAACGATGAGGAAATAGGCGCCTCGCCCGTTACGGTCTCGTTCGAATGGTACGGCGATTATAACGTCGCAATTCGCAAAGAAGGCTACCAGGCCTTAAAGACACATCGTAAGCTGAAAGGGCCGTGGTATGATACGTTCGGCTTCGATTTCTTCGCCCAGATAGTTAATCCGAACAGAATCGTCGATTCTTACAAATGGACATTCGAGCTGGCCCCTAAAAAAGAGCCAACAAGAGAAGAGCTAATCAGCGACGCTGAGGAACTGAAAAAACAGTTGTAGCAATATTGGATTGAGAAAAGAGAACTGAAATTATCTGGAATTTTGAAAAATTGGGGAAATTTAATCGCAGGATTTCGCGGATACCTATACCTAAGGCACAGGTGGCACAAGTTACACGGATTTTTTGGTTAAAAATGGGGATTGAGGGGTTAAGTTGTAGGGGTTGGGTGAAATAGGCAAAGACGAAACGAGCAAAAACGAGCGAAAATATTCGAAAACGTTCGAAAAATGGTGTGAAACTGTTGAAAATACTCGAAAATGTGTAAAAAAGTGAGTGCGTTTTGAGTAAAAATTGGGGGCATTTTTAGTTCGTAGTTCATAGTCCGTAGTTCATTGTTGGTAGTTCAATGCTTGATGCTTGATGCTCGGAAAAGTGTAAAAGGGGAACATAGAGTATGTGGCTATGCAAGGTAGCTTGTATGGCAAGGTAGCGTTAGCAGCAGGCGCTTTGTATGAAGCTTTGTTACGAGTGGGGGAAGGTGATTTTGTTTTGCCACGAAGGCAGAAAGACACGAAGTTTTTTGACAGAGCCTGCCCTCCTTGGGAGTCCCTAGGACTGAGCGAAATAAGCTTGCCCTGAGTGGAGCCGAAGGGTCGAATGGGATTACAGGATTAAGCCGGCTTTGTGTTCTCGGCAAAACTCCGTTATCAAAGCAAGCTTTCGCCACGGAAACTTGCCTTCGTCCACCAGGTCATTTTCAATGACCTGTTTATGAAGCCAGCTATAATAGAGGCGTTTAATTGGTTATTGCTTATTGAAGATTCGGTGGGGAAAATGAATTGGAGAAGACACGAAGGGGCAAAGAAAATTAGACGCGGATACCTATACCTAAGGCACAGGTACCTAAGGCACAGGTACCTAAGGCACAGGTACCTAAGGCACAGGTGGCATAAATTAACGCTGATTGACACGGTCTATGAACAACGAACAATGAACAACGAACTGTGAACTATAAAACTTGTGCTTTCACAACAAAAGGGATACAATTTGAACATCAACGGGGAGCGGAAACAACACCGGTGGCTGGCGGATAAAATAGGAGAATAATATGTCTGACGAGATCATAAAATTACTCAAGAATAAGAAGTTGCAAGCAGAAGTAGTACAAACAATAAAAGAGGTTTATAATTATGCTGGTACTCTCTATGACAACCCTCAGGAGGATATGGAGGACGTCAAAGGGGAAGATTTGTGGGAAGAGGCTTGGTGGAGAGCAGAAACTTATGGCAAAGTAGGGCGAATCAAACAGGCTTTCGAAAAATATGTGTTTGCTAAAATGCAAAAACCCTACAGGATAAGCCCTAAGGAAATAATCGACCAATTTTATAACATGGCCACTCCAGGTGAAATTGGTTGCCCTGAGCTTGAACATATAGATTTCGACAATTTATACTCAATTTTCATCAACTATATCAAACTTCACATTATGTCCCATAGATTTTCAGTACCATTTTCGATTTGTATACTTTCTGAACAGCTATGTGCCCGTGAGGACTTAATAAAGGCAGATAAATTTAGATCGCCTAATCTACAAAATGAAGACTTGGACCTATGCGATCAAGATCCCGATGAAGTAAGGTTACTATGGAGCAAAAATGGAGTAAATCTGCGGTTGTTAGGTAAAAGTTATTATAAAACTATGCAGGGTAGCAAGTTGTATTACATAAATGCTGAAGTTTCCGGATATATGAGCAATATCTCATGTGAGCAATTGCGGAAAGAACTGAATTATGTTCTAGAATCTGTAGTCAGATCCATATCACTGCTGGAAACTCCCAAGCTGATATATCCAGCATTGTATGTTGATGGATTCCCTGCCATTCAATGGACAGAATCGATAGAGAATCATATTGTATTTGTTCAAAAGTGTCTAGATGCGTACTATTTTGAACCAATGAAAAAAAAGGGGAAGGAAACAGACTCCATAGACCGCCGAATACGGAATGCTGTTCATTTATTGGCCGAATCAGATACCCAATCCAGTAATGCTATTGGACTTGCATTATCAGTTGCGGCAATAGAAGCTTTGTTAAGTGAAAAAGGTGCTGAGATTGCAGAGAAACTCTCAGTTAATGTTGCCACTTTATTGGAGCCGGATTTATCTAAGCGGAATAATGCTGCAGATTTTATAAAGGAAATATATAATCTCCGTTCACGTGCGCTTCATGGAAACTTGATTAAACAAGAAGATCAGATTCGTCTTAAAGCTCGCCATTTAGCAGCAGGAGTTCTTAGTGGTATAATCTCTCGCCGGGATTTCTTGGCACGTTCAGGATATAGTCCGGAGACCCCAACAGACTTTTTGAAAGATCTTCGCAGTACTCGCTACGCACCCGGACAGCCTATGGGAATTGATGAAAGTAATGTATCTAAACTATGGATAAAAAGAATCTGACAGTCAACACCCACGGCGGCAGATCGGAAGAGCGTCGTGTAGGGAAAGAGTGTAGATCTCGGTGGTCGCCGTATCATTAAAAAAAAAAACAAAACAAACATACATTCCGCACCTGTGGTGGCGCTACATACAACACTACCCATACAAACAGCTAACACTCATCTGCGCTCCGTCATGTGCCCTCC
>CAJVYK010000063.1 GCA_913009865.1 uncultured bacterium | reverse complement strand
CCATAATTGGAGCGGATAAAACAGGCAGCAGCAACAGTAATACCATTGAGTTTTACGGGGCCAGCAGTAAATACACAACTGCGGGCACTTATGATGTTCAGGTAACAGTAAGCGGCGGAGTTATAACAGGCGCCCAAATCAAACTTTCAACCGAATCAACATACCGCAATGCAACATACAGCGACAATATTGTCACCGGCGACAGCTCCTTCGATGATAATAGCGACCCTGTGTACGCTGAGAATGGTCTTCAGCTCAGCGTCGATTTAAGCCAGGACGGCACTTTCACCGCCACGGTCAGGGTAAAGCAGGGTTTTACCGGTGCAGTAGAAGACGCCCTGGACAATATGCTAAAGGTAACAACCGGCTCCATTCAAATCGACCAGGAACATGTGGGCGACCAATTAGAGCTGCTCCAGGATAAAATCGAAGCCGAAGAGTACCGCCTGACTAAACGAGAAGACCGATTAGTGGCTCGATTTGCCCGCCTCGAAAGAACTTTATCCCTGTTACAGAGCCAGATGGCTGCGTTGGGGTTCGGCAGCAGCACCTCTTAAATTCCCTCAAAGTCCCATCATAATTAAACAACTTCAGCTAAAACTTCCGCCGGCTCCAGGATAGTGCAGCCGTAACTACTTAAGTGGCTGTGGAAATCGCTGATAGCCGAACTTTCAATCTCGCCCTCTGAGCCGAAAAGCATCGCAGTCCGGACACAGCCGGCAATTTTGTCGTTATCCTCCGACCGCTTTATATTCGGTGCATAAACAACCAAATAATCATACTGACTTTCGCTGTTGTCAATCACTTCCTTTATGTTTAGTGCATCCTCTTTACCAAAATTACTCGCCGGCCACACCCTGAGATTACTGATACAGGTTGCCACAGCTTTTGCCTGCGCTTCGTCACTGTCACCGTCCCTCTCGCAGTCAACATCAAAAACCTTTGCCACCGCATCCCTTTCCAAATCAAGGTCTATCAGCAAACACCTTTGGCCTCTCTGTGCCAGGCGAATCGCAATATTTACAGGCGCCGTCACGCCAAGCTCACTAACGCTTTCAGCAGCCATTAATATCGTCTTAGCCCGTACATCAGAGACCCTCGTTTCACTCTCGATTAACTCTGCGATTGCCTCGTAACAATCGTTATTTTTAATTTCTTCCTCAGCCCACAAATCCAAATCGCCTTTTTCGCTGTCGTCCTCGATACATCCGGACTCATCGAACCATTCGATGTCTTCGGCAATCACCTTTTCGTCGGCCTCGATGTTAGCGTTTGCCGCAGGCCATTGCTTTGGCGCGGTTTCAGCCAATTCAGCATCGAAACGAGTATTGCATATTGCCTGTTGTGCATTGCGTTCTTTCTCACACGACGACACACGGACAACACACATCGAACTTTGCTCTGCAAACCCGTCATTCTCAACAAGCCGAACAGGGGCAGTGGAACTTTTTCGGACAAGATATCCGGAAGCCACAGCGGCGAGCAAGGCCGGCACCTGCGTCACCATCCCCACCCCGACAGCCAAAGTTATGTAAGTTTTTACCGGTATCCCCGCAGCCGTTCCGCCAGCCACCCCTATAGCCATCCCGCCAATGATATTGACAATGATAATCACAAGTTCGATAACGGCGGCGTAAAGTATAAACCTGGCGGCACCGGCCATCGCAACGAAAAAGCCGGTCTGACGGGCAATTTTCTCCCGCAGCTCAAGGGCCTGGCTGTTGTTAATAACCCCGGCGTTAAGGTCGCCGTCAATACTGATTTGCTCAATAGCGGCAGCATCGCACACAAACTTTGACGCAGCCCGACCGATACCCTTAGCAGCTTTGCAAATAGTCCCGAACAAAACCAACGCCAGCATACTAAATATCAAAACTGCGAATACGTAATTGTCTCTGACAATAATACCTCCGAAAAAACCGATGACTCTGCCGGCATCGCCCTGCGAGAGTATCAATTTAGTCGAAGCCACACTCAGAGCGATACGCAGCATCGCAGCCATCACAATTAACAAGGCAAAGCCCGATACATCCGAAGCCGGCCGTGCTGCAAAAGTAATTACCATCACCGCCGCTGTTAGAGATATGCTGAATATCAACAGCACATCGAGAACCCGGGTCGGCAGTGGGGAAAAAAAACCTGCGACGACCGCAATTGCACCCGCTGTGAAAAGAAGATCATTGCGGCCAATGATTCCTGGTTTTAGAACTCTGTTTGAACTTGCCTCAGAGCAGACAACCATTTTTCAGTTCCCAATCTAAAATCAGCATATAGCGTATAGTTTTTCCTATCCGCTAAACGCTATAACTATCCGCTATTTTCTATTCCGCAGCCGGTAAACAAGCGCCAGCACCTCCGCCACCGCCACGTACAGATTCTGCGGTATAGGGCTGCCGGATTCCACCGTTGCATAAATTGTTCTGGCCAATTCCGCTTTTCTTACTATAGGCACTCCGTAAGCCCGTGCGATTTCTCTGATTTTTTCCGCTAAATGCTCTGCCCCTTTGGCCAGCACGACAGGAGATTCCATCGTTTTGACCTCGTAACGCAGCGCAACGGCCACATGTGTCGGATTGACAAGAACCACGCTGGCCTTGGGCACTTCCTGGAGCATACGTTTCGAAGCCATCTCGATTTGAATTCTGCGGATTCGTGATTTAACTTCCGGCGAGCCCTCCATCTGCTTGCGCTCTTCCTTTACTTCCTGGCGCGTCATCTTCAGTTCCTGTATGTGTTTATATTTCTGATAAAAAACGTCGGCGGCCGCCACAACCAGCAGTGCAATGCAGATACGTATCATCATCCCCAATATTATCTTTGCAATAGTTGCTATTATCTGTGCAGACCAGGCCCACCGAAGGCCGGCAAGCGTATCGAGTTTGCTCTGAAGGTACAGCCAGACGATGATTGAGACAAAAAGCAATTTTGCTATGGAAGTGCAAAGTCGCATCAGGGAGCGGGCATCTATCAGTTTTTGCAATCCTTTTGCCGGGTTTAACGAGCTGAATTTCAAGCTTATAGCTTCCGGTGCAAAATTCAGTCCGCTGACAGCAACGCAGGCCAGAACAGCCCCTGCAAAAAGCGCCGCCAGAACAGGACTGATAACAAACATCATATCGATAATCTTTGCATTGATAAAATTCATAAACATCTTGCTGTCGGCAAAAACAGAACTCTGGCCCGACATCCCTTGTTTCATTTGTATAGTGAACCATTTCATCATGCTCGGTGCCAACAAAGCTATCATCGTCACCAGCACCACAAGCAGCACAACCGACGGCAGTTCCTGGCTCTGCGGCACCTGCCCTTTTTCTTTGGCCTTCGAGAGCTTCTTTGGTGTTGGCTGTTCTGTCTTTTCGGCAGCCGGTTTTTCTGCCATAATTCGTATCCCGTATCTTGAAAGAATTCAAATATCAAAATGCAAAAATCAAAATTAAGGAAGCTGTCCCTAAGGGACTCCGCAATTTTGATATTTAATTTTTAATTTTTGATTTGTTTTCGCTTCACGCTTCACAAAGGCAGCAGTTTGCCCATCCAATCAGCGAATTCAGCCACAAATCCGTTAATAAACGGCAAAAACATTGCCACCATTAACAACCCCAGCCCTACGCGTAACGGCAGACTGATAAACAGGATATTCATTTCCGGCACTATGCGTGCCAGCACAGCCAACACAACCATCAACAGCAAAAACGCCGCCAGCATCGGCGCAGCCAGTCTCAGGCCTGCTATTAACATTGTCGAGCCGGCTTTAACTATCCCGCCGGCCAAAACCGGTATTGTCGGGATACTACCCACTGGGAATGCCTCGTAACTTCGTGAGATAATCAACAAAAACAAATGGTGGCCGTTGGCGCTCAGAAACAGGAGTATAAATATCATCTCCAGCAAATTACCCAGCGGCTGAGATCTCTCTCCGGTCAATGGGTCCAGAACCTGGGCCATAGCCAAACCCATTTGCCTCTCGACAATCCGCCCGCTGAATTTAACCGCAGAAAACACAATAGCAACTACCAACCCCAGAGCCAATCCATAGATAGCTTCGTTAGCTATCAACAATACCGCCTCCAATACCGAGACAGCCCCGGTATAGACGGGCAAAGCGGTTATCGTCGAAAAGAAAACCGCCATCAGCAAGACAACGGCAACTTTGACCCTGGCCGGAATGATTTGCCAGCTAAAAACAGGTACCACCAGAAAAAATGCTGAAATCCTTGTCAGCACCATTACAAAACCGAGCAGTTTCTCTATCATCAGCTCCATATTTTACTTTTTACTTTTGCGTTTTTAGTTTTGATATTCACTGCCCGACATTCTGAATATGGCTGAAAATCTCGTTAGCGAATCTAAGCAGCACCTCCAGGCTCCAGCCGCCGAAAATCAGTGTAACCACCCCCACCGCCAGAAGCTTTGGAACTATCGTCAGGGTCATATCGCGTATGGAAGTAACCGCCTGAAGCAGTGTCACCACCAACCCCACTATCATACAGGTCAGCAGAATCGGAGCAGCCAGAAGTAAAGCTGTCTCGAGCGTATGTCGGCCCAGATAAAGAACAAAACTGCTATCCATCCGCTAAATCCCTTCTTTGATTCTCGACTCTCATCGAGCATAAACTTAACCGCCTTCGGCGGGACTTTTAGACAGGATTAACAGGACTTTTTATTTATATTTATTCTGTTTTATCCAGTAAATCCTGTCAAAAGATACAAATTCCTATACAATCGAGCTATCTAAACCCCATGCTAAGACTTTTCGCCAACAGTCCCCACCCGTCAACAAGAATAAATAATATCAGTTTGAAAGGCAGCGAAATCATCACAGGCGGCAGCATCATCATACCCGCACTGAGCAAAACACTTGCGATAACCATATCCACCAGCAGGAAAGGTATAAACAAAAGACATCCTATCTCGAACGCCGTTCGAAACTCACTGATAATAAAAGCCGGAATTACTATATGCAGACCGATATCCATTGGTTTGGCAGGTGGTTTTATCCCAGCCATCTGCACAAAAAGAGCCAAATCCGCTTCCCTGCTCTGCCGTAGCATAAATTCCTTGATGCCATCGCCTGCCCTGACCCCCGCCGTTTGAAAATCAATCTCGTCGGCAAGATATGGCTGGATGGATGTTTCGTTGATTTTGGAAAATGTGGGTGTCATCGTATACAGCGTCAGAAACAACGCCAGACCTACAATGACAATTGTAGGTGGTATAGTTTGCGTAGTCAAAGCTCGGCGAACAAAAGAGAGGACAATAACAATTCGTGTAAAGGATGTCATCATCATCAGAAGACTCGGCAAAATCGCCAGACCGCTGAATACGATTACAAGTTTGACGGGCGTTGACCAGTCCTTGCCCTTGGTTTCGCTGCTGGTTGCTTTATCTATAACTGTCATCAAATCGCCGATGCTCGGAACACCGCTTACCTGCCCAGTTTTGTTTTGCAAAAGCGAAGCAGCGGGCGCTGTGGAAATATCGCCATCCCGGCCAAAGGATAGACCCGCTGACAACAAAACAACAAATACTAAAAACAACATTCTAATAAGCTTATCAGCCATACCAATTGATTATTGATTATTGATTATTGATTATTGATTATTGATTATTGATTTCTCTGCACTTTCGATATTCTCTTCGGTTAATCCTATATCAGCCAACTTCGTAATACTCTCACTCGTGCTGGCTATAAGAAGTTGTTGATTACCTATTTTGAGCAAATGCACCGCTCTTCGCTGTCCGAGGTGGACCGTTTCAATAAGGCGCACTTTTTTGCCGGGCTGGCTTGTGATTCTGGAACCGAACTTTTTTGATACGTAAATTGCCGCTGCGCCCAGAACAACAACAAGCAAAACCGAAAGCATCATCTTATAGAACAACTCTTGGCTGCTGAGGCTGTCGGCAGGTTTGACAAGAAGATTGGGGTCATTTGCGAACAATGAGTCGGCCTTGATTTTCGATTTTTCAGTTGCCTGCCCAGCCGCAGCCGATTGAACCGGGCATACCGTCAGCACACCGCCACCCAACACAGTCATTACCAAAACCACAATGATTTTTTTCTTATATGCCGCCACGCTAAATACACCGAGTCAGAACTTAGAAGTCAGAACACCTCTGCCCTGCGTCCTCTCTGGGTTTTCTGTGCAAATAGTGTGCCGAAGTGCCAAAACGGCATTAATACACTGTTAACAGCGGTTTTTCCGCAAAATTGACTGAGGAACCGGACAAATTGTCGAAAAACTTGACAAGTGGAAAGAACAGCGGATAGAAATTTTCAATCATTTGCTCTCAGGACAGCGATTAGTACCTGCGACTGTCTGGAAATCGGGCTATCCCGGCTTACCCAATCCCCTCCAGGCCCTGCCCCCCAGGAATAGACAAGCCATTCGAGTCCCGAAGGCAGGCTATTTTGCAGGTAGTCTGCAGCCGCACTGGCCCGCCTGGCCGACAGTATCCACTGCTCTTTCTCGGTTGTTTCATCACCAGCCAGGCCGAGCACATAGAGTTTGACGGCTCTGGAATCGAAATCTTGCTGTAAATCTAAAGAAAACTTGGCCAAAAATTTCTTTGCCGGTTCGTTCAAAGCCGCATCGGCTGGCGAAAAGCGGATGTTAGTTACAGAAAAATTGATTTTTTTTGCTACTATTTGCGAAGGCATAGTTGTCATAGACCGGTTGACTTTGCTAAAAATCCGGCGAATTTCTTCTTCCTTTGCGTCTATAGTCCTGCCTTTGGACAACTCATCAGAACCGCTTATGAAATATTTAATTTTAACATTGCCGAAATCAGGTTTTTCCATCCCGCCATAAAGCATTCCAAGTCCGAGTTGTCTCATTGACTTCAGGAAGGATTCTCGTCCCCTGTTAAACAGCTCTGCGTCCTGAACGGTTGCCAGACTCAGCAGCATCACGAAGAATGTCAGCAGCAGCGTCACCATATCTGAAAATGTAACGATATACGCTGGGACTTTAGGGGAGTTGGCCTCGATTTGACGCTCACGCCTCAATTGTAAATGCTCCGTTCCAATAAAACAATTTCAAGCCCACGTTCAGTTTTCGTGCTCTGTTTTCTGTCTTCTGTCTCCTGTCTCCTATACTCCAGAGTGCTTTCCGCCGAAATGCTGAACCACTTCTTATCAAGGCCTTGTTTTGTTGTAAGATACTCCAGCACCGCCCACGCTCTCGGCAGCCCGAGCTTTTTTCCGGCCTTACTGTCGGCCCTGCCGTTTTCACTGATGACCACTCGGCCGGGCATTTCTTTTAAGAATGAAGCCATAGTGGCCAGCACCTTGCGCCCCTGAAACGAAATAACCGTTCCTTTACCCCAGAAAATCTTTTTTGATGGGATTAAAAATACCTTTCTGCTGTGAAAATCCACTGGCTCTGTTTCTTCTTTTATGCTGTCCTCCGCCCCTGTTGCCAAAGTGGGTTTCTCGCTGCCTTCGTCGAGTTCTTCAGTATATTGGATTTGCTTGGCCGCCAAAAACGCATCTTTATCCCTTCTGGCCTCCGAGCTAACCGTGGGCAAAGCCCCGCTGAAAAACACCTTCAATCTCCGAAAGACTCTTTCATCGAAAGATGAGAAACTCAAAAGAAGCACAAAGAACGTCAACAGCAGCGTCATACAATCGCTGAAAGTTACCATCCATTCCGGTGCACCTGCCTGTTGTTCAGCTTCTACCTGTCTCTTTCTGCGCCCCATATACTCCTTATTTTTGCCTTTTTACTTTTTACTTTTATTTTATATCTCCGCCTTTACTTCTTCCCTCCTGCCCTGGGAAACAAACGCATGCATTTTTTCCCGGACAGCGGTTGGATTCTCACCCTGTGCGATAGCACAGACGCCTTCTACAATCATTTCCATTGCGGTCGTTTCTGCTTTGGAATAAATCCCTAATTTTCCCGCCAACGGGATAAAAATCAGATTAGCGGCAAATGCACCATAAAAAGTGGTAAGCAGAGCCACCGCCATTCCCCCGCCAATCGCCTCGGGCGAGGACAGGTTCCTGAGCATCTGAACCAGACCGATAAGTGTACCTATCATTCCGAAGGCGGGAGCGGCTGCGCCCATAAACTCCAAAATCTTTTTACCGGTGGAATGGCGGTCCTGAAGATTTTGGATTTCCAGGGACATAATATCCCTGATTGCTTCGGGGTCTTGCCCATCCACAAGCATCTGCAAACCCTTGACGAAAAATAAATCATCTACGTTCTGGATTTCCTGCTCCAGAGCCAACGCCCCGTCGCGTCTGTTGATAGCGGCGTAGTTGACCATTTTTTGAATCAGTTGTGACGGCGGCGGTATTTTCGTAACAATTGTCTTCTTGATTATCGAGAATATTCCCAGAAACTGCGGCAGCGAAAAATGTATAAGCGTAGCGCACAGCATCCCCCCTATCGTAATCCCAAGTGAGGGCAGGTGGATAAACATCTGCCAGCCGCCGCCGGAAACAATAGCGCCGACAATGACCGTAAAGCCAAGAATTATTCCTACTATTGTTGCAATATCCATAGGTTACTGTTCCTCAACTACTTGTTTTAATCTCCGGGACAGAACTGCCGCAAGTTTGGGCTCGGAAGTAACCAGTTCAGCCAACAGTTTGGCTTTGGTCCTTTCGGTCATATAGTGCAGAATCTTCACAGCGTCATTGAAGCTGTCGCCCTCTAACTGGCCGTCTTGCATTTGGCACATATTGGTCAATATTTTGCAGGCACTGGCCGCATCCATCTTGTCATAAGTGGCTGCTATTGATATCAGGTTGACATTTTCAGCTTTGGCAACCTCAACCCTGCTCTTAAGCAGCTTATCACGCTCTCTCTTAAGTCCGGTGACGGCTGAAGTAAGTTCAATTTGCAGGCCCTTGAGCTCTTCGATGTCTTTTTTAATCATACCCGCAGCCATTTGCAATCTCTGCTCCCGCACATCAAGGCTTTGCAGCTTGTTGTTATACTCTCGTATCTTTTCCCTGACCTCATAAACAAGGCTCTTGAGTTGTTTTTCCGTCATAGTTTTTTTTATTTCCCCCTGCCCGCCGACAACGGCTTGCGTCCCTGCGAAAGCGGAGCTGTCTGCTCCCACGCCTGCCTTCTGCCGACGGAGGTCGGTTTCCTGGCCGGCAGGTGCCGACTGGTTTAACGCAGGGCTTTGCTCCTGCAAAGGCGCAGGTTTCTTAGTAAGCCATGTGAAAGCGAACGCCCCCGCAAAGCTTACCAGCCCCGCCGCCGCTGTCATTATTATCAGTTTCTTACTCACGGTCATCTCCTTAATTGACTATTGAGTTGAAACAATCATTCATCAATAATCATTTATAGTTTTTCGAGCAAAACTAACGGTGGCCCGCTCATCCAGCTCTTTCTGTTCGAGTCTTTCCTGTTCTTTCATAAATTCTCTTTTTGCTTCATCTCGCAGTTTTTCCAAACCTTCTTTAGCCCGTTTGACTTTTAAGACGTCTGCAATTTTTTGTTTCTGTGCCGATTCCAGTTCACTTACTTCATTTTCGAGTTTTTTAATCAATTCATCACTTGTCCCAGAACATTTCAGAAAAAACTCTTGTTCGCTTAATCGTTTATTTGTTAAGCCATTGATTATATCCTGCAGTATTCTCTTCCGCATCAGCAGTTGCCCCTGTGTCATAGCCAGTCTTTCGGTTAGCTCAAGTAATTCTGTTCTCTTTGTCTGTTCCTGGCTTGTTTTTATGTCGAGGACACGTTTCAGCCGCCATACAAATCGTTTCATAATTAATTATTGCACAATCATTTACCATTTATCAATTCTGCCCACGATTGGGTAATAGCCGTCAGTTGTTTGACGGTTTCCTCGAAGCCGGTTCTCTGGCGGGTAGGCTGAATAAAAAAGTCATTTATCCTGTCAATCAAGGCTATCGCTCCGTCAATTCGCCGGTTACTGCCCGGCGAAAAAGCGCCGATATTTATCAAGTCTTCGGCGTCGGCATATGTGGCATATATCTCCTTTAGCTTCCGGGCGGCGGTTTTATGTTCCTCGCTGACAACCGCCGGCATCAATCGGCTCACGCTTGCCAGAACATCCACAGCAGGATAATGTCCCCTGTCAGCTAATTTTCTTGATAGAACAATATGGCCGTCCAGCAGACTCTTGGCACTGTCAGCCACGGGGTCGGTCAAATCATCGTTTTCAACCAGGACCGTCAGAATACCCGTAATGCTGCCGTTCTCGGCGCATCCTAAGCGTTCGATGAGTCTTGGCATCAGTGAAAAGACGCTTGGACAGTAGCCCTTTGCCGCCGGCGGCTCACCCGCGGCAAGACCTATTTGGCGTTGGGACTGTGCGAAGCGTGTGAGCGAATCCATCATAAACAAAACATTCCTGCCTTTGTCCCTGAAGTATTCTGCAATTGTAACAGCCACGAACGCCGCCTTTACCCGCTGAATTGGTGGCGAATCCGCTGTAGCAACGACAACTACACTGCGTCCCAGCCCCTCTTCGCCGAGGTCTTCTTCGAGAAATTCGCGAACCTCTCTGCCGCGTTCGCCTATCAACGCCACAACATTGACATCGGCCT
>CAJVYK010000062.1 GCA_913009865.1 uncultured bacterium | reverse complement strand
TTCGTGTGCGATTTTTTTCACCAGATCGCGGAAGTCAACCCGGCCGTCAGAGGCAAAGTAAAAGATTATGCGCTCACCGCCAAATATGTGCTCTGCATCAACTATTTTCATCGGAAGGCCAAGTTCTGCGATGAAGCGCTCGCAGCATTTTATCTCTTCTTCTACGATTTTTCGCAGGTGCCTTTCTTCGCTTATATCCTCAGCGGTTGCATAACGGATGACTGTGCCGGCAGGTTTACCGGAGAAATCGATTTGGCTGTCATCGAAATATTTTTTGACCTGGTCCTGGCTTAGTCTGAATTGCTTTTTTTTTTCAAGCAGAAGACGGCATACGAGATGGCCCAACTCAAGGCCCTTGTCGGTTTTTACCACGACGCGGGTGGGTACCTTTGGTATTTGGGTTTCGTGATGCTCGAACCAGGCGAGCGTATCCATCCGGCCATAGCGGACCAACATATATTTTTTATTTTTTGCCTGCTTAGGCGTTGTTGCCGAAGTTTTCGCCATTTCAACTGCCTACTTTAATATGCGCGTCAGCATTGCTATTGCTAAACCCTCATTTTATCAGAAACAGCAAGGTTTAACAATAGCCGCTCGAAAATAAGCTTTTCGTTAACGTTAGAATCAATCCAGCGCATCGTTTCGTAGGTATCGGCGATTTTTCCCGCCGACTGTTCGGGGCCGAAGCGTCTGGCTATACTTTCTATTTGCTCTTTCTGGTCGAAATTGATAAGGCCCCGGCCTGCCGTAACATTTAGTTCCATTGCATCGTGCAAAGCTGATATGATTATTTGGATAAGCGTTTTTGCGGCTCTTCGATTGATATCGGTTTTACTGGTGGTCTCATCGAGTTTGGCCCAGGCGACGGCGATTTTTTTACTCTCATCCAAAAACCGCTGGGCCAGGTCCAGAGCTTCGGCATACTCGTAGCCGGCCAGAGAGTTTATCAGGTTTTTTTTGGTCTTGTAAAGATTTACTTCGGCCAGCTCAAGGTCAGCCCACCGGCAGGCCCGGCCTAAACTGCCCTGAGCAAGGCGGGCAAAATAATGGGCAGGGGTTTCTTCAATGCCCATCTCCTTTAGCTTCTCGATTATCCTCTCTTCATCGAGGGTGGAGAAACGTATTGTCTGGCATCTTGATTTGGTTGTCGGCAAGAGCTTCTCCAGCCGTGTGCACAACAGGATAATGCTGCAATATTCGGGCGGCTCTTCCAGGACTTTCAACAGGCAGTTCTGCGAGGAGGCGTTTAGCTTTTCAGCTTCGCTGACAACAAAAACTTTCCTTTCCGACAGAGTCGGCCTGTTCGGTACCTTTGCGATTAGAAATTCCCGAATGACATCAACGGGCAAATCGAGGGGCGTTTTTTTTTCCTTGCCGTCTTTAGTGAATTGTCGCAATTCCTTATAGACAGGGTTGAAGTCGGGATGTGAGCCGGCTTCGAGCAATCGGCAGGACTGGCACGAACCGCAACTGTCGGCGAAGTTCGTGGTTCGTGATTCGTGATTCGTGGTTCGTGATTCGTGGTTCGTGGTTCGTGATTCGTGGTTCGTGGTTCTGCGCACCTGTGGCAGAGCCAGCACGCCTAACGGCGGATTCACGACCCACGATTCACGATTCACGATTTTGTTTTCGCAGAGCAGCATCTTGGCCCATTCGCGGGCGGTCTTGAACTTGCCGACACCTTCCGGGCCGGCAAAGATATATGCGTGAGCCAATTTGTTCGCAGCAAAGGCCCTTTGCAAAATACTAATCGCTCTGTCCTGACAAAAAATATCTTTTAGTGACATTTGTTAAAATTCGCCTGTACTATTATTTCTATTACCTTTGTGTGAACGCTTTCAACATCGCCGGCGGCACCGATTACTACGAAGTTTTTCTGTTTTTCAGCCAGTTCCAAAAAACCTTCGCGGACCTTTTGATGATACTCATCGCCTTTTTGTTCCATTCTATCGGGCCGGCCGCAGAGCCGATTAGCTGAAGTTTCCAAATCGACATCGAGTATGATAGTCAGGTCGGGCCAGGGCCGTTCGAGAGAGTCTGTGCCAAGTTTTATAATCTTTTCCATACCAAAACCGCCGGCACAGCCCTGATAGGCGCAGGTGCTTGACAGCCACCTGTCGAGAATAACGCATTTATTTGCCTTAAGGGCGGGATCTATTTTTTCCGCCCAAAGCTGTGTTCTTGCAGCCATATAAAGCAGCAGTTCCGTCCGGGTACTCATCGCCGTATGTTCGGGGTTTAGCAGGACTTGCCGAATCTTTTCACCGATAGCGGTTGCACCGGGGTCGCGGAAAGTTTCGACCGCAACGCCGTGCCCTTTCAGCCATTCGGCTAAAAGCTTTGCCTGCGTACTCTTTCCGCAGCCGTCCGGACCGTCAAGGGCAATGAATTTTCCTGAAAATTTATTTTTTAAATTCCCACTATTCAAATTTGATTTCCTATTTCGAATCCGTCAGTTTTTCTGCCTGCTTCAGAAGCTGCTCAAGAAAACTTTTCATCTGCAATTCTTTGGCCCACTTATGCAGGTAATCATAATCGAGACGACCCCACTGAACCACCGCAACTCCAATGGCATCCCGGAACTGCTGTTCTGACTGACTATTCTTAGCCCATTCCAGTTTACTTAAAATAATATCTTCGGGCGAAGTTATCCAAACATCCAGCCCCTTGATTTTAGCGGTGCCCCTTCGCTCAAACTCCTGGCGGCTGAACGGCCTGTCTTTACGGATAATAAAATCAGCCTTCCAGCCGGACTGATTGTCAATTACATTAAACATTGAATTATGAGCAAATGCGTTCCGGACAGCATCGAGACTGACATAATAACTTTCGCCGAGCGCTCTGGCAAAATTCAAAACCTGCTGTTTGGTCGGAGCAATCACTATATCAACGTCTTTTGTCGCTCTCGGCTGACCATGGAGACTGCTTGAGACAGAACCGGAAAGCATATACGCAATATCCTGCTGGTTTAGTTTCTCGATCAGCGCTTCTAAGAAATCTTCCTGACTTGTCATATCTATATTTCGATATCAGAGTGGATTTGTTTAAATAAAGTCTCGCCGATCATAAGACGTAGAACTTGCTGTTTTATTTTCTGTTCATCGTAATCGCCGTGGCGAAGTCTTACGCCGGCTTCGACAATACTTCTAAGATTATCACTTAACTCAAATGCCATTTTTACCCGCGTTTGGGCACTCAGCCTTCGCAGAATTTCAAACTGCTTTCTTGCGGCATCAACGGTAGTGTCTGCTGGTATTGCATTCATTTTGAATCTCAAAGCCCGATATTTACCCTCACAGTGTACCTTAGATTTGTAATAATTTCAATAAGGTATCTTTTACTTGTGCCCTTTTCCGCAGCCGTCCGGGCCGTCAAGGACAATGAATTTGCCTGAAAACTTGTCTTTCAAAACTTATTCCTTCAAATCTTCAAAATCCGAAGAAACCGGCTGGTCATCATACACCAAATCGAGAGAGCCTACAAATCTTATCGCAGTGACGGCTATTATCAAGTTCAGGAATTGCCCTATAATGGGATGGACGATTATCGAAATATACTGCAAAATCGTTTCACTCTCATCTGCTTTTGGCAGTAATACCAGGAAAAAAGGTAATATTATCGAAATTAAAAACAGCATTAACAACCCCTTCGCATCAAAAAGTCTGTACCTTTTCAGGTACTTGAAACCTTCCAGTACCTTACAATCCAGAACGATTATTATCGCAGGAATAAGCAATAAAGGTTTAATTAAAACCAGGCTTGGTATGATAAAATAAAATTGGTAGAGTAAAGGAAAAGACTGGGCGGTCTCAGAAAAACCTGTATCTACAGATGTAAACAGTTTTGTAACTAAGAAAGCCAGCCATATCAAAATGCAATAAATCGGCAGCCACAGCAGTCCCAATCTAAACATCCGCCAGAAAAAACGCCTGCCGGTCTTCAATAGAACCATAGGCGGCTGGTGCCTGTCACCTTCGAGGTAAACGGTTCGCTGGAAACCAAAGTTAAGCATTGACCAGATTACTATCAGGGCCATAACGAATATGAAAAACGGCAGGAAAAATGCCGGCGCTAGCCCGGGTTCTTCTATTCGAAATAATTTATTTGAAAGTGCTAACAAAATACTCAGGCCGATTATAAGAGTTACTTCCGGCCAGCGATTCTTCAGGATTGCTAATGTCTTCTTGATTTCGGTCATCTTATCTTGCTAATTGGAAGTTTTCCGGGCCTACTAACTGTCTCATTTTTCTGCAGAAATCCAGGTCGGGGTTGACGGATAAAGTTCTGTCGGCGGTTGCATATACCCTGCCTTTGGCGGTTTTTACCGCTACATAAAGAGGACTTTTGCCCCTGTGGTTCCGGCAGATGCTCTTTATCAACGCCACCTTTTCTTTGGTAACCTCTTTTGCGTCCAGCCGTATTCTGACTTTCGCAGCTAATTTTTCGGTTACCTCATCCAGAGCTATCAGCTCCTCGGCGAAGATGTTGGGTTTTTCCCTTCTGCAATCGAGTTTGCCCTTTACAAATACAACTTTGTCTTCAGCTAAGTAATCAGCGAATCTACTCAGCACATCGGGAAACATTACCACTTCAACAGAACCCTGCAAATCCTCGAGGATGAAGACAGCCATTTTCGAGCCGGCGTTTCGGCCGGTCTTTATCGAATGAGTCCTTATTTTTGCTATCATTCCGCCGATTACGACCGGCTTATCCTGAACAACATCGGCTAATTGCGAGGTATCGAGCGTGGAGTAAAGGTTTATCGTCTCAGCACAATGACTGAGTGGATTACTGGTTACATAGAAGCCGAGTACCTGTTTTTCGTAGGCAAGCATTTGCGGCTCGGGCCAGGGCGGGATATTGGGCAGCCGCTGTGCGTCCTGCGAATAATCGGTTTCTTCGGTTATCTGGCCGAAAAAGTTCATCTGGCCGGCTTGCTTGTCGGCCTGTAAGCCCGCTCCGTTTTGCATTGCCTTTTCCAGGCCGGCCACCATTTGTGCACGGTTTCCGCCGAGCTTGTCGAAAGCACCGGCCTTTATCAGGGCTTCGATGACCTGCTTATTGACGGCTCTTAAATCGACATTTTCGCAGAAATGGAAAAGACTCTGGAATCGGCCGACTTTTTCACGAGCGGCAATGATTTGTTCGACGGCCTTTTCACCGACGCCCTTGACCGCCGCCAGGCCGAAACGTATTACACCCTTCTTTTCATCACCGCGGCCTTTATAAAGCGGTGTAAAATCGACGCCGCTTTCGTTAATATCCGGCGCCAGGACCTCGATATTCATCTCGGCGCATTCACGAATATAATCGACAACCTTTTCGGTGTTGCCCATCTCGTAGGTCAAAACCGCAGCCATAAATTCGATGGGCCAGTGGACCTTCATATATGCGGTCTGGTATGCAATGAAGGCGTAACGGGTTGAATGGCTCTTGTTGAAGCCATAGCCGGCGAAACGCTCGATAAGCTCGAAAATCTGCCGGGCCTGGCTTTCAGTCAGGCCCTTATCAACACAGCCGGCTATGAATCTTTCCTTTTCCTTGGCTATGGTCCTGGCTTTCTTTTTACTTATCGCCTTGATTAGGCCGTAGGCCTCTCGCAGTGGTATATCGCCCAGGCGGTTGCATATACGCATCACCTGTTCCTGATAGACCATAATGCCGTAGGTTTCGTCGAGAATTTCTCTCATAATCGGGTGCGGCAGGGACCATTTTGCGCCGTGTTTTCGGTCGATGTAATCGCCGATTAGTATCATAGGGCCGGGCCGATAGAGGGCATTGGCGGCGATAAGATCTTCGATTCGGTCGGGCTTCATTTTCATTAGTAAGTCCTGCATACCGCCGGACTCAAATTGAAAAATCCCTTTTGTTCTGCCGCTGGAGAAAAGCGCAAAAACATCAGGGTCGGCAGGGTCGAGTTTTTCCAGGTCGATATCCTGGTCGTGAATACTTTTGAGAAGTTGTCGGGTTCGTTCCAATATGCTCAGGGTCTTCAAACCTAAAAAGTCCATCTTCAGCAGGCCGACTTTTTCGACTACAGGACCCTCGAACTGGGTTATGATATCGTCGGAGCCGGCTGCTTTATAAAGGGGTACGAAATTCGTCAGCGGTTCATCGGCAATGACAACGCCGGCGGCGTGGACGGATGCGTGACGGACAAGGCCTTCGAGTCTCTTACAAATGTCAATTACTTTTCTGGTCTGCTTATCTTTTTCGTAAGCCAGTTTTAATTGCGGCTCGGTTTTTAAGGCCTTATCGAGTGTTATACCGAGAGAGTCGGGGATAAGTTTGGCTAATCTGTCGGCTTCTGCCAGCGGTACGCCGAGCACCCTGCAGACATCGCGAATAACCGCCCTGGCTTTCATTGTTCCGAAGGTTATGATTTGTGCGACGTGGCCGTATTTCTGGCGGACATAGTCGATGATTTTTGCCCGGCCGGCCTGGCAGATATCGATATCGATATCGGGCATTTCGTTGCGCTGAGGGTCCATAAAACGCTCGAAAAGCAAATCGTATCGAACAGGGTCAACATTGCACAGGCCGAGACAGTATCCGGCAAGTGTCCCTACGGCGCTGCCTCTGGCGCCGGCGGGGATGTTATTTTTGTGTGCGTAATTGCAGAAGTCCCAGACGATAAGAAAATAGCTGGCAAAACCCTTCGATTCGATTACGTCCAGCTCCCGGTCGAGCCGGCTCTTTATCGTATCGGTAATTTCTCCGTAGCGCCGCTCGGCCCCCTCATAGCACAACCTGGTGAGAAACTGCTCGGCGGTCGAGCCGTCGGCAGGTTTGAAGCCGGGTGCGTGACGGCTCTTTAAGTCAAGCTCTACATTACAGCGATCAGCGATTGCAAGGGTATTATCGCAGGCCTGGTCCCATTCGCGGTTCGATTCACGATTCCCAAGATTTCGCATCTGCTCAGGGCTTTTTAAATAAATATCCCTGGGATAAATCATCCTGTCAGGGCCGTCGGCATTTTTACCGGTACTTATGCAGCACAGGCAGTTGTGCGCTTCGTAGTCGTCTTCTTCTAAAAAGTGCACGTCATTGGTTGCAATCAGCGGCAGTCCCATTTTTTGGGCAATATCAATCAGGCCCCGGTTAACCTGGGCTTCGTTATCTTCTGCCGGCGGTCGTTCTGTGGAGTGCTTTTGGATTTCGATGAAGAATCTGTCCGGGCCGAATATCTTTACATAACTTTCTGCAGCGGCAAGCGCTGCTTTTTCGTCACCTTTGCTCAGCAGTGAGGCAAGCTCGCCTTTGAGACAGGCCGAGGCGGCAAGCAGGCCTTCGTTGAACTCGGCGAGAACCTCCTTGTCAATTCTCGGGCGGTAGTAAAATCCTTCAAGGTAGCCGATACTTGCCAGCTTCAGTAGATTTTGATAGCCGATATTGTTCTCAGCTAAAAGTATCAAATGATATGCGGCATCGCTGATACGGGTTTTTTGCCTGTCGGTTCTGCTGCCCGGGGCGATATATGCTTCGATGCCGAGAATCGGCTTGATGTGGGCGGCGCGGGCCTTCGTATAGAACTCCACAGCGCCGAACATATTGCCGTGGTCGGTGACGGCAACGGCGTCCATTTGCAGTTTTTTGCAACGTTTCAGCAGCTTCTCAAAGGCGATCGCACCATCGAGAAGTGAATACTGACTGTGCAGGTGAAGATGTGTAAATCCTTTATTCGACATAGGTTAAGAAAGTAAAAAGCAAAAAGTAAAAAGTGAGCTAAAGCGAACTAAAGTTAGATAATATTCCACAACTTTAGACACTTCAAACTTCAGGCACTTTACACTTCCCTGGTGTCGATGTCAAGAAACCTTGTTTTGTTACGCTGCAAAAGTTAAAATATTCAGAACGGTAATTACTGGAGATAGAGATTTGCTCGCAATATTTCAATATCGCTGTGCAATCTTCTTTGCCAGCCTCGTCCTCACGACGGCCTAAATGCGAACGGAAAATATTAAAGTGCTCTAAAAGATAAATGCAAACCAAGCTCAAATTCAGAACCTTAATCGAGCTTTTTAACGAGTCGGTCAGCAGGGTTAAACAGCCGGATAAAGAATACCTTGAAATCGTTAGAAAAGAGCGGGAAGAGAAACTTACCTTCGAATCGCTGAAAACAAGGGCGGAAGAGTTTGCATTATGGCTTATTCATGCCAGAGGTGTCCGGATAAAAGATAGAATAGCAATATTAGGCAAGAGTCGTGTGGACTGGGACGTGGCTCTGTGGGGGATTGTTCTGGCAGGTGCAGTGCCGGTACTGATTGACCCGGCCAGAGGAATCGAAGGGGTGAAAAACCATCTGCTTAATACGGACAGCCGTCTGATTGTTATGGCCGATGATTATCAAGACGCCCATTCCCGGCAGAAACTTAAAGATTTTACATCCAGCCGGGGCCTGGGCATAATTGAAATGACCGCCTATGAAAAAATCGGCTTAGATAATATCGAAGCAGGCAAATTGCTGAATAAGATTTACACGAGGATTAAAGCTGCTGACACAGCGGTAATACTATGCACTTCCGGCACTACCGCTGAGCCGCGTGAAGTTGAACTAACCGGCGCCAATCTCATTGCCAATATTCAGGGTGTTCTGGAGATGGTGAAGGTAACCTCGGAAGATAAACTTGGCCACGTTATTCCGCCGCATCACTCTTTTGGTTTTACCGTTACAAAACTGCTTGTCCTCTGGGTCGGAGCAACCAGTATCTACACCAATAAATACCGCCAAATCGCTCAGTTGATAAGAGAAAAAGATATAACTATTTTTCTGGGAGTACCTGCCCTTTTCACCGCTCTCGCTAAAAAAATTGAGCAGGAACTTGCAAAACAGAAGGAAAAAAGCCCGCTCGTCAGAGTGCTTGACCGCTACCTGCCGAAACTGGTGGGGAAAAAAATCCTCAAGAAACAGGGCTGGGGTTCGCTTCGATTTTTCCTTTCGGGGGCAGCTCCGCTTCCTGCGTGGGTACTGGAAGTATTCTGGAGAAGGGGTTTGCCGTTGTGTGAGGGCTATGGCATTACCGAGAATTCACCGGTTTACGGCTTTAATACCGACCCGCAAAAACTTGGCTCGGTTGGCAGGGCTGTTGCGACTCTGCGGGTAAAAATTGTCAATGAAAAGAGCCAAATCCAGCAGCCCGGTGAAAAGGGAGAGATTGTTCTCGGCGGGCCCTGTATTATGAAGGGATACTACAAGAATCCGGCAGCTACCAGCGAAGTTGTCCAGACAGATAAAGAAGGTGTTCGCTGGTTATATACAGGGGATTTAGGATACCTGGACAAAGACGGCTGGCTTTTTATTACCGGCCGGAAGAAAAACTTGATTGTGCTGGCCGGCGGGAAAAATGTCAATCCCGAATTAGTGGAATCTGCTCTCTCGCAGGCGGATTACGTAAAAGAGATATTAGTAGTGCCCGGCTATACAAAGAACTCAGCCGGCGTAGAGCAGGAAGCTGTTAGAGCGATTGTCCAGCCGGCCTGGGACGCAATACAGGCCGATACCAGTCTCTGCTGTTCCGATTTGGTAAAACAGCCGCAAGTTCTCAAAAATCTCGTCTGGCAGAACATTAAAGAATGTCAGCAAAAAAACCGGCGGTTGGCTGGTTTCGAGAAGGTATCGGCCCGTCATCTTGAAATAAAAATAGACGAATTCGAGAAAACCTCGACCGGCAAGATTAAACGCCATGCTTATATCAGACTGTGAGCACAGAGGCCGATTTACGAGCTGCAAACCGCAAAAAACATTGTGATAACCGCTGTGGAGCATTATAATACAAAAGTTAAAAACAATCCACAAGTTGAGACACTGCCTTTCCTTATGATGATGGAAGTATTAAAAATAAACGGTGTTGAAAAACAGTTCCCGGCTGGGATACCAGTAACGGTGGCTGAATTGTTAGAGCGGTTAGCTGTCGAGGCGGCGACGGTGGTGGCTGAAATTGACGGTGAAATTATCGAATCAGAAAAGTTCGCCGAAACCAGACTGCATACCGGCCAGAGTATCGAACTGCTGCGATTCGTGCCGGGAGGATGACTGAAATGATTAATGATTATTGATAAATGATTATTGATTATTGATAAATGATTAATGATAAATGATAAATGATTAATGATTATTTTTTCGACTGCGAGAGATGAGATGGAAGATAAATTGGTTATTGCAGGTAGAAAAATCGGTTCCCGGCTGCTTGTGGGAACGGGTAAGTTTGCGTCGCCGCAAATTATGGCTGATGCCCTGGAAAAGTCGGGCACGGAAATTGTTACCGTTGCGCTTCGCAGAGTGGATATCGAAAATGAAAATGACGATATGCTCAGCGCAATCGACCGGAATAAATATCTGTTGTTGGCCAATACCTCCGGTGCGCGGGACGCCGATGAGGCGGTGCGTCTGTCGAAACTGGCACGGGCGGCAACGGGAATTAACTGGGTGAAACTGGAAGTTACGCCGGACCCGTACTATCTGCTGCCGGACCCGGTGGAGACGCTGAAGGCGGCTGAGATTCTGGTAAAAGATGATTTCGTCGTTTTGCCGTACATCAATGCAGACCCGATTTTAGCAAAGAAACTCGAAGATGCCGGAACCG
>CAJVYK010000061.1 GCA_913009865.1 uncultured bacterium | reverse complement strand
TAGACTTGATGGACGAGTCGGCCTCGAAACTGAGGATTGAGAACGATTCGCTGCCTGCTGAACTCGATACTATTCGTAGAAAGATTGTTCAGCTGCAAATTGAACGCGAAGCGCTGAAAAAAGAAAGCGACGATGCCAGTAAAGAACGATTAAAAAATACTGAAAAGCAATTGTCGCAGTTGCAGCAACAAGATAAGAAGCTTACAGTACAGTGGGAAAGCGAAAAGGGCAGTATCGACCAGATAAAACAACTAAAAGAACAAATCGAAAACGCTCAAAACCAGTTCGAAAACGCTCAGCGAAAAGGCGACCTGGAAACCGCTGCACGTTTGAAATACGGTACAATAGCAGAGTTGAAAAAACAGCTCGAAGAAAAAGAGACGCAACTCATCAAATCCGACAGGACTAAAATGATACAGAACGAAGTAACCGAAGAACATATTGCACAGGTTGTGTCAAAATGGACGGGGATACCGGTCGCCAGATTGCTCAGTGGAGAGCGTCAGCGACTAATGAAAATGGAAGAGGCCATCGGAAAGCGAGTGGTCGGCCAAAATGAGGCGGTTACGGCACTTTGTAATGCGGTGCGAAGAAGCAGAGCAGGATTAGGAAACCCGAACCGGCCAATCGGCTCGTTCCTCTTTCTCGGGCCAACCGGAGTCGGTAAAACAGAACTCTCAAAGGCACTTGCAGATTTCCTGTTTAACGACCCGAATGCTATGATTCGGATTGATATGAGTGAGTTTATGGAGGCACATTCCGTCGCACGGCTCATCGGATCGCCGCCAGGATACGTCGGGTACGAGGAAGGTGGACGGCTGACAGAGGCAGCTCGACGCAAGCCGTATTCGGTGATTCTGCTCGATGAGATTGAAAAGGCACATCCGGATGTTTTCAATGTGCTGCTGGGTGTTTTCGACGAGGGGCGATTAACCGACGGGCAGGGGCGAACGGCGGATTTCAAGAATACCGTTATCATTATGACCAGCAATATCGCAAGCCAGCAGATTCAGGAACTGTCACTAACGCAAGAGTCCGCCGCAGACTGGGAAATCGAAGCGCACGTCAAAGATGCGCTAAAACAGTACTTCAAGCCGGAATTCTTAAATCGCATCGACGAAATAATCGTTTTCCACATGCTTACAAAGAACGATTTGAAAAAAATAGTCGATATACAACTCAATTACTTGGCTGAGCGACTGAAAGGACGTCAAATAAATCTCGAATTCACCGATAATGCCCGCAAACTGATTTCCGAGGAGGGCTATGACCCCGTCTTCGGTGCAAGGCCTTTGAAGCGGACGATTCAGCAGCGATTGGAGAATCCGCTTGCCGCTGAACTTCTGGCCGGCAAATTCGTCGATGGTGACACGATAAAAATCGACGCCAATGCCCACAGATTTACGTTCAAGAAAATATAACACCTATTGCTCTTTGAAAAGATAAATAAACATTTTGCCTTAAATTCTAAATTCTAATTTCTAAACTCTGAACAATATCAAATTACCAAATTACAAATGTGCCTTGTGGCAAAAACAGTTTTCCAGCACAAAAAATAAATGTTTTGGTCATTTGAGCATTTGATTTTAGGATTTGTTTAGGATTTAGGATTTGTTTAGGATTTAGGATTTAGGGATTAGGATTTAGTGATGGGGGTGTTTATTTTATTATTCAATTACCAATAAAATGGCAATTGGTAACCAGTAACCAACTAACAACTGAGTGGCGCGGTGAGTGTGACACGACAGCCGCAGCCGGAGGCGGATTCGATAGTGAACTCGCCGGAGAGGCGACTTAGACGTTCCTGAATGCTGAAAAGACCAAAGCAATCTTTGCCGCTGAGTTCCGGAGGGCTTGGGGCGGTATCGAAACCAACTCCATCATCGGCGACCACAATTTTGATTCTGCCGCCGAATCTTTCAATCGAGACCTTGACCTTGTCAGCATAGGCGTGTTTGGCAACGTTGACCAGCAGTTCCTGCACCGCATAGTACAAAAGTGCACTAATATCATCATTTAACGGTTTGGGCTGCTGGTCATTTTCAAAACAGTACGCTAAGCCGTGCCGTTTGGCGGTTTGTTCCAGAAGCCAGTCCACCGCAGCGGCTAAACCCAAATTGTGAAGGATGGGAGGACTTAGTTCAAATGCCAATGACCGTACGTCCTGAATTGTCTTGTCCATTAACGCTGTAATTTCATCCAGAAGCCCGGCCAGTTCCGGTGAAAATGGCGATTCTCGCAACATATCTATTTTGAGTTTGGACGCAGCCAGTATCTGCCCGATATTTTCGTGCAGCTCCGTCGATATCCGCCGCCGCTGTCGCTGCTGGGCCAGTGACAATTCAGAAATCAAAGACAGCAACCGCTCCTGATTAACCTGCAGTGCGTCAAATCGTTTTGGCCTGGTATTGACTTTCGTCATTGCCTCAGCTCTTGCAGAGCCCCCATTTCTGAAATAAACGGTTACTTCCAAATATCATTATCGAGTGTAAAAAGCCCAACTTAAATGGTTTCCAATCCCCAAAATTGTGCCGATGGAACGGCGACGGCTAAATAACCCCGCAATAACCCACAGGATAAACCTGGGGGCTAAATATAAAGACAGCCCAGAGTTTACCTGGGCGATACCAAGGTTTTTTCTGATAAAAAATACGGATTTTACTACTGTAAATACAGGGTTATCCTGCGTGTAGTTTTCCGCTGTGTGGCCGATTAATACAGTAAGCAGTGAGTTGTTAGAAAGCGAAGCGAGCTGGTATGGATATAACACGAGAAAATGGCGTTGAAGGGCACGACTCGACCCGGCATTACGAGGTTTTGCAGGAACTTGGTGATTGTTACAACTCTGTTGGTAACTGCATCCAGGCACAACGCTGCTACGAAAAAGCGGCGACGATGGGGCCTGATGAGCCGGCACCTTATGTCGGGCTGGGGGCGGTGGCACTGCAAAAACAACAGCTCGAAGAGGCAGAGACAGCGTTTAAGGTTGCACGCAGACTTGATAACGATTGTGCCGGGGCGTATTGCGGGCTGGCAATGGTATATCAACAAAGGGAGGATTTCGCAGGGGCCTTTGAGATGTATTTGAAATGCCTTGAACTGGACAGGGATAATCTGGCCGCACTGTTGGGATTGTTCCAGACTTGCTGTCGTACAGGATCGTTCTCAGAATTCAGGCACTGTCTGGAAGCTTACCTGAAGCTGCATCAGACTGATACGGCGATTATGCTCTGTCTTGCGGTTTTGGATATAAACGACGGCCAATTCAACGAGGCGAAAAAAGTCTTGTCAGATATTTTGATTCTAAATCCGACTCACTGCGAAGCGGCCAATCTGCTCGAAGAAGTGGAATATGAACTTGCACAGGCCGAATTGACATAATAAACTTTTTTGTGGTGTGCAGTGACGGGTGGTGTGCAGTGGCAGAGGGTGTGCAATTTTTAGCCGGCAATTGCTTTCCAGCCCTTGTTAAGCTCTTCGGCCAGGGTGATTACTTCACGAATTATTTGACAGTCGCGCTTCGTATTGGCCTCGCATAGGCGAGTATTCATAAAAGAATAGAGATTGCGAAGATTGACGGCTATTTCACCGCCGGCATCGGTATCCAAAACAGCGTTAAGCTCGTTGATTATGTTCTGGGCCCTGGTTATGTATTGGCCCTTTGCCTCGTAGTTGCCAGCATCCAGCTCCCTGATAGCCAGTTTCATAAACTTGATTGCACCGTCGTAAAGCAGAACAATAAGCCGGCCTTTGCTCTGTGTGGTAACTGACGTCTCCTGATATGCTGAGACTGCGTCCATAATATATGTTGCTCCGTTTTGTTTTTATTTATGGGGAGATGACTGTTGCTTGTGCTGTAGTCATCTCCCCTGCTATTCAATATTTAGATTCTGCCGCCGTTATCTGAGCAGAGTCAACGCCATCTGAGGCATTGAGTTGGCTTGTGCCAACATAGCTATACCGGCTTGTGCCAGTACCTGTGTCCTGGTCATCTGAGCCATTTCTGTAGCCACATCGACGTCGGAAATACGTGATTCGGCAGTTAAGAGGTTCTCGCCCTGAATGTTAAGCACCTCTACAGTGCTTTCCAGACGGTTCATCTTGTAGCCGAAGCTGGCACGAGCGGTGTCCTTTGTGCTGATAGCGCTGTCCAGAGTTGCCAGGGCCGCCTTGGCGCTGGCTGCAGTGGCAATCGTTAGTGCGTCGATGCTCAGGCCGCTCTTGGTCATATCGGTAGTAGAGACGTCTATCTTGTCGGTTAAACTACCAAAGTGAATTGATATGCTGCCGGTAGCACTATCGAGCATCTTGATGTTGTTGAACTTGGTTGCTCCTGCGATACGCTCGATTTCGTTGGCCATTTCGCCAAACTCGCTGTTCATAATGGTTCGCTGTGCAGAAGAATACGAACCCGTGGCCGCCTGCTCAGCTAACTGTTTCATACGTACCAGGGCATTGTCGATAGTTGCCATAGCACCTTCCATCGTCTGTAACATGCTGATACCATCCTGGGCGTTACGAGCGCCCTGCTGGAGTACCGCAATGTCGGCACGCATCAGCTCGCGAACAGCCAGACCGGCTGCGTCGTCCTTGGCGCTGTTGATGCGCAGGCCGGACGATAGCCTTTCAACCGACGTGGCCAGGGCATCATAGCTCTGCCCCAGGTGCCGAGCAGCGTTTGCTGCCATAATGTTGTTCTTAATTGCTAACATCTTTTTGACTCCTTAAAAAACTCAAACATTTTTTGGCCCTGTCGAGCCCCCTTTACTAAAACGCTAAACGTGCAACGAGCACGCCGTGTAAAATATGCTTCCAATGGCCATTATCGTGAGAAATAATAAGGACTTAAGGAATTTCTTCACTGGAAATGACTACAAAATAGCTGGACCTGTAATATCATTGCTGTAGATACTGATACCGTAGATGAGCCGTTAAAAATGGCGGAAAAATCGGGGAAATTCTGCGAAATTAAAAGCTAAAAGCAGATAAAGCCACCGTGCCGGCGACGGCTAAACGGGGGGATACCCTAAATGGCAGTGTTTTTTTTGGGGGGGCTATACCAACATATTTATGGAGTTATCGGTCATAAGGGGCTCGTACTCCTGCGGTTCGCCAAGTCCAGTATAGCCGCTGTTAGTGCCGTTAGTAGGATTTGTGGACTGATTTCGTGCAGATGTATTGTTGGGATTGTTGCCTTCAGTGCCGGGCTGCTGTTCGGAGAAGCCATCATGTAACGACTGGTCCTTAAAACTGTGTTGGCCCTGCTGGTCCGTTTCAACCAGTACGACTTCGAGCCGTTTTATCTGAATGCCGGAATCTGAGAGGTTTCGGATTATCTGCGGCAGAGCCTGCTGTATCTGGACTCTGGTCTGCATCTTACTGACTTCCAATAAGCCGGTGATATGGTCCTGCTGCTCCTGGAACTTTATGAAAACCTTTCCAAGTTCCGGTGGATTGAGGCGGATAGTGATTTGCCCCTCGCCCAGACGTAAAGGACTCTGTAAGATAGATGTCTGAATCTGGGCGCTAATGCCTGCAGAAGTGTCAGAAAGCGAAGTATTGCCGGCGGTTCCTGCGGCGGGGGCGGAAACATCGAAAAAACGCTCTGCAATGGGGGGCTGAATATTATAGGAGGAAGCGGGAGAGAGTATCTGCGAAACGGCCTGCGTATTTGAATCGGAGCTATTGGTGGAGCCCGAACTGCCGGGGTTTTGGCTTTTCGTCTGGTATTTCGTCTGGTTAGTGGATACCTGAACCTGTGCTGAGTTTAATTTCTGGAAGATAGAGCCGTCCGAAAGGGGATTGAGAGCATGCTGCCGTGGCTTACCGTCCGATAATTCTGAGGGTGTTTGACCGGTATCGGTTTTATTGCTAACTATTTTCCCAGCGGCAATGGCGAATTTTTCAGGACTGGCCGGTACATTCCGGCCGGCGACGGATGGCTTGCTCTGAGCTGTCGGCAAGCCGTCATTTGGCAGGGTGGGCAGAGGTGTTTTGGGGCCGCCAAAAACGGCTGGCTTGTCTGCAATCGCCGGCTTTTGGCCGGCAGTGGTTGTTTTGTTGCTGCCATTAACAAGAGCTTCGAGCATCAATTTTTTGCCGCTTTGCCGGTCGAGAGTACCCTTTGTACCGACGAGTTCTTTATCTGGTATCTGTATTTTACCTGCGTTTTTGTTTTTCCCAGGCGCAGTATCAGTTGCAAGCAGAGCCCTGGAGACGTCAGGTAAAAGGTCTTTGAGCACAGCTCGGCCCTGGCCGGTAGTTAAAGGAGCCCTGTTTTCTGCTGGTTTGGTGGTTTGGCCGGCACCAGGATGGAATTTGTCGGCTTTTAAGCTGACGAGCAGCTGGGCAAGTTCGTGCCCGGCTTTCGGCGCAATTTTTGTAGCGATTCTGTCTTTGCTGTGCTCCACGGTTAGAGAGTGTTCAGTCAGCCAACTCTGTACTATATCCGGCTGCGGGGCCACAGTTAGGGTCGGGTTTTGCTTTGCTGATGCTTTGTCAGCATTAGCATTGTGGGGCTCTTCGGCCGTTATTTCTTCGCGAACAGTACGGCTAAACTCTTGCGGGGGTTTGTCTATGGGCTTACTTTGGGTGTTAGGAAGAGTTTTATCGGTCGTTGCTGTTTCGGGAACGGTAGTGGGGGTTGGGCTGTCAGGTGAAGCCGTCGCAAATTGATTGGTATTTTTGGCTGACGGTGGTTTTGATGGAACTGAGGCAGTGACCAAATTGCGCGCGAACATATTATCAATCGCAGGGATACTGGTATTCATAAAGCAGTTTCTCCAAAATCAATCTAAACTACGCAACTGCTGTGCCAGCATTTGGGGGCAGGTCTGTGTTGGGCGATAAGTGTTTATCAGTGCTGGGCTTATGAGCATCAAAAAGGCGGCGACTAATGAAAATTGCTCTGCTGTCGGCCCTGCCTGCCAACGGCAAGGGCAGAATGTTCCTGAGGTTAGGAAAAAATTTCCGGACGAGGGGTAACTGAACCAGAAGCCAGAAGCCAAAAGGCTGACGTATAAAAAAACCATTAAGTTGTATAGAATCCTGACATCTTGCGTGTCTGGTGAAACGTATTTTGCGAGGCATATCCGCTTTTTCGCTTCACGCTTCAGGTTTCAGGCCTTACGAACAACTTTGGCACGATTATTGCACATCTCCTCTGAGATGTCCAGGATAAGCGATATAGTAGAAGTTCTCGAAGCCGGCCTGAGAGCCGAGAGCCTTCGTCAGAAGGCAATCGCTAATAATATAGCCAATCTCCAGACGCCGAAGTACCGCAGTATCGACGTTAAGTTCGAACAGTTACTTGCCAAAGCTCTGGATTCGCCGGGGACGGTTGAGCTTAGCGAAATCGAGGCGCAGATTTATCAGCCCAAACAAACGCCGGTAAAATCAAACGGAAATGATGTCAGCATGGAAACAGAGGTCGGCAAAATGATCAAAAATACTCTTCGCCACAAGGCGTATGTTCGGCTAATCAGAAAAAAATACAGCCAGATGGAATTGGCGATAGACGTAAAATAATTAGCGTATAGCGTTCAGCGTATAGCGTATAGAAACGCTAAACGCTGTGTGAAGATTTGAGAAAGAGGTAGAACAGATGGGTGTTGATAATATATTCGGTCCCGTGGATATAGCGATTTCCGGTCTGCGGGCACAGGGCAAACAGATAGAAGTGATTTCATCGAATGTTGCCAATGCCCGTACAACCGACGCCGGCAAGGGTAATCCGTATCGCAGACTTGAAGCGCAGTTCAAAACAGACAGCGATGGCGTCAGCGGTGTCAGCCTGGACGAGATAGCGACGGATATGAGCGATTTTCCCAGAATTTTAGACCCCGGCAACCCTAACGCAGACGAATACGGGTACGTGACAATGCCCAATGTGAATCTGCCAATCGAGATGATGAATCTGACGATCGCAACGCGGGCGTATCAGGCCAACGCAGCGATTCTGAAACGGTATCAGCAAATGGTAGAAACTACACTCGAATTACTAAGATGAGTTCGTGGTTATGAGTTCATAGTTCATAGACAACGAACAACGAACAACGAACAGTGAACAATGAACAATGAACAATGAACTAAGAAACTAAGGACTAAAAATAATGATTAACTTAAATGCTAATGTAAATTCAGTATCGCCTGGGAGTAATCACGATGGAATCGGAATGCCAAAAGTCGGCAATGCCGCTGCAGGGAAATCGGGCTTTGCTGATACTGTCAAGGCCGTCGAGAAATACATATCAAAGGTCGATGAGCATCAGCAGGTCTCGGATATGTCCATAAAGGATTTGTTGAGCGGCAAAAATGAAGATATTACTTCGGTGGTTTCGGCGGTGGCTAAAGCTGATATGAGTTTTAAACTTCTTGTGGGTGTTAGAAATAAGTTAATCGAGGCCTACAAGCAAACTATGAATATGCCATTATAAATGATAAATGATTATTGATTACTGGAAAAATAATCAATAGTTATCCAAAGGGGTTTAATGAATTTTTTTCAGAAGATAGGTGCAGTTTGGCAAAATATAAGCCTGGTTCAGCGGGCTTTGCTGGTTGCGGTTGTTCTGACGTTTATTATTGCCGGTGCGCTGCTTACTCGATGGGCAGGCAGGCCAGATATGAGAATGCTGTATCAGGATATGGCCCCTGAAGAAGCGTCTAAGATTACAGAAAAAATCAGTGAAAAAGGTACTCCTTACGAATTGCGAAACGGCGGGACAACTATCTACGTTCCAGCCAAACAAGTCTATCAAATCCGTCTGGATATGGCAAAAGAGGGACTTCCTGTGGGTGAGCAGGGCGGCTACAAGATATTTGATAATGAAAAAATCGGCGTAAGCCCCTTTGTTCAAAACGTCAACCTCAAGCGGGCGCTGCAGGAAGAACTTGCCAAGAGTATCCAAATGATAAATGGTGTGGCCCATGCACGGCTCCATATAGTAACCCCGCAGCGATCACTGTTTGCAGCCGGGACTAAACAAACCACCGCTTCCGTAGTTCTTAAATTAAGGGCGGGCTTTAGATTAAGCGCACTGAATATAGCGGCAATTACGCACCTTGTGGCCGGCAGTGTCGAAGGACTTAAATCGGAAAATGTAACCGTAATAGACAGTCAGGGCCGGCTTCTTTCCGGTGAGTCGGACCGAACTATGGCCAATGGGGCAGGTACTGTTGCCGATTACAAGGAGCGGGTGGAGCAGAATCTGGCGGATAAGGTTGAAAATATGCTCACCGCTGTTTTAGGGCCAGGAAGGGCGGCGGTGAAGGTCAGTGCCGTTATCGATATGACCAGCACTAACCTTGTTACAGAAAGCTACGACCCAAGCAAAAAAGTGGCTACAAAAGAAGAGATTAAGAGCAATTCTGAAGTTGAAGGCGGCAGCGCTCCGGCTGGAGGTGGGCCGGCTGTAACGGGAGGTACAAAAAAGGATGAAACAATTGTTACCGAATATGCCGTCGGTAAAACTGTTGAACAGAGGGTTAATCTGCCGGGAGAAATAAAATCCCTTACGGTGGCGGCTTTTGTTGACTTATCGCCTGCTGATGATGCTAATGAAGCAGAGGCCGGAGGCCAGGCCCTGAACCAGAGCGGTACAGGGCAGGCCGCTATGATAATGGGATTGTCTGATGTGGAAGAAATTATCAGAAATGCGCTTGGTCTTAAGGAGACGGACTCGCTTAAAGTGGTTCAAGTCAGGTTTCATCGGCCGGTTGAGGCGATGGTTGATGAAGAGCCGTCCAGGTGGCCTCGTTATTTGGCAATTGCCCGCCAGGGGTCTTTAGGGATTATGGCGATTTGTGCACTGCTTGTTTTACGGATGCTTGGCGGGGCAAGAAAAAAGGCGGCCGTAACGGCCACGACAACAGGGCAGTTGCCGGGAGCTGAAGCTGTCGGCCTTCTTCCGGCTGAAGCGGCTAACTCTGAGCCGTTAATGCTGCGCAAACAGATAGCCAGCGCCTTGCAGAGCAATCCTGCGAAGGCAAAGCAGTTGTTTTCCAGTTGGATAGAAGAAAAGGGCAACTGAGTTTTGAGTGTTGAGTTTTTAGTTTTGAGTTGTAACTTAGAACAGGGCTGAGAGCCGAAGACTGATAATGACGGGTAAACAAAAAGCTGCAATGCTGTTGATGAGCCTCGATGCCGCTACCGCCGCTGAACTGCTAAAAGGTGTAGATGCAAAGGTGGTTCAGGAATTGGCGGTAGAATTGGCGTATCTGGACGCAGCCGGCTATCACAGCGGTAAACAGAGCGCCGAAATTGCGAGGCAGTTCTATGATACACTGCAAAACGGGCAGGGCTTTCACCTTAAAAGCTTCCTGAGAGAAATGCTGAAAAGTACGGTCGGAGACGAGAAGGCAGAGCAAATCCAGACGCAAATACAAAATCTCCTGCAAAAACGCGCCCCTTTTATACCCATTCGCTCCGCTGATTCACAAACGATAGCATCAATCCTGGAAAGTGAACATCCACAGGTTGTTGCGGTGGTTTTATCAGAGTTGGAGGCCAGGAAAAGCTCGGAAGTTCTTGGCCTTTTGAGCGAAGGTATCCGGGTTAGCGCTATCGGAAGGATGGCCAGTTGTGAGACTGTGACCGCAGAGGCAAAGGGGCGAATAGCAGAGATGGTTTGCAAACGTCTCGAGGCCGTTATGGCCGGCGGTAATGGCAGCGCTTTACGAGTTCGACCTGAAGAGTCTTTAAGAAAAGTGGCTGTGATTTTGCGAAACCTCGGCAAAGAGCTTCGGGACGGCCTGCTCAACAACATAAAGGAAAAAGACAGCCAGGCCGGTGATATGGTGGCAAAGCTGATGA
>CAJVYK010000060.1 GCA_913009865.1 uncultured bacterium | reverse complement strand
GCAGGGCGGCTCGCTACCGATCTCACCTAGGTGAAAATAGAATTTACCGCTATCTGGGGGTCTACCATGAGGATCATGTAATTGCCACTGCCATAAGTCTGATTCTGCTGCTTTTGACCTCATGGCTTTCAACATCTCATCTTCACGGTCGCCAAGGAAACGAATGTCCATTAATGGGTGGATTTCCATAGTCATAACTCCATTTACATTTTGTTTGGCTAACATAATATTCTATAGTTTCTGTATACTACCTAACCCCACATTTGCCGTCAAAGAAAGTTTTCCCGCCGCCTGTAAGACGGCGCTATTTACGTGCATAAGGCACCCCCGCACAGCGGAGTAAAGCCCCGCGGCGATTGAGCGGGGATTTTATAGAACCACCGCAATAGTGTTGCTTGGCAAACTCTCGCCCGCCCTGTTGACGGCGATGACCCGGTATTCCAAATCAGTATGACGCGGCTGGCCGGTAAGTTCGGCTTCGGTTTTTAGAGCGGTCGCTATATCAGACCACTGGCCCGCATCTTTCGGACGTCGCTGGATTTTGTAAGCGGCCACACTTCCGCCTGCGACAGGTGCTTTCCAGCGGACAAGCAGCCGGTCTTCGCCCTGTTCGACAGCTTCCAGCGACCTTACCTGTCCGGGAGTTGTCAGATACCTGGCAGCCCTTTTGCCCGACCAGCCGAGCAGCTTCAGTTTATCGTCATCGAAATCGACCGTATTCTCAGCGTAGCGCAGATCCTTTTTCATCTTCTCGACCAATCCGGCTAACACCTCGTTCTTTGCCGTCAAAGCCATTTCAAATGCAGCGCGGGCGGCCACAACCTCATCAAAGGCTTCTCTACAAGCCGTAAGTACAGCCTGCAAATCGGCTGTTGAAATCGGCGGGGCCGGATAGACAGCCGGATTGTCGGTTAATCCTGCAATCAGGGCCTCTGCCAATTCCAAAACCTTCGCCTGGCGAAGCGGAAATCGTGCCATTTATAGTCCTCGCAATTAAATTTACATTGATTCACAGGCACACAACAAAACAGTGTACATTACGGCCTTACACGTGAATATTTATTACCCTAAAGGGTGTAACCTCCTGATATTATTACACTTAAATCTTTACCTATCGCCTGTTGCATACCCTTCAAAACACTTTATCGGCCAGACATAACACTTAATATTACAATTATAAGGCTCAATATCGGCGACATAACGTTTAATATCAATAATATAATACCTCATATTGCTATTATAATACCATATATTATAAATACAAGGCCTTATATGAGGAATATAATGCGTGATATTAGCGGGATAACGCTTGCAATGACTTGAGGTATGCTTACTTTGTCTCAGGTTATGCCTACTTTACCATGGAGTAAATTAACTTTGCCCCTCTTACCGGGTATTCACCGTTAAAGGTTAGTTCGTTCCAACGCCGATATTGATATTATAACGGTATATAATCTTATAATCTGGATATTTCAATGCCATCAACACAATCGCAATCTATTGTAGATAAAGTACTTGCGTTGCCTTTAGGGCGGAATGTCAAAGATTTTCTGGATTATTTAACTGTCGAGGCCGGCTTGGCTAATAATACTATTTTGGCTTATGGCCGCGATTTGAAAGCTTTTCTGGAACATTGCAAGTCCAATAGAGTCAGCAACTTACAACAAATAAAGCCCGCCCTCATCCAAAACTATCAACAAATTCTCACCATTGACAATAAAAAAGAAGATAGTTCAATTAAGCGTTGTTTAGTTGCTATAAGGATGTTTCTTAGATTTGCCAAGCTCACCGGCCTTATCGAAGATGACTTCACCGCAATTCTTGAAACCGGCAATATCTGGCAGAAACTGCCCGTTGTTTGCAGCAAACAGCAGGTTATCAACCTTCTCAACGCTCCTTGTCCCGACGAACCTTTTTACCTCCGCGACAAAGCAATGCTCGAATTGCTCTACGCCACCGGCGTACGTGCCAGCGAGTTAGCCGGCCTTAGACAATCAGATTTGAACCTCGATATCGGCTACCTGCGCTGCATGGGCAAGGGCGGCAGAGAACGCATAATTCCGGTAGGCCGAACTGCCATCACAGCGACAGTTGAGTATCTGACAAAGCTGCGACCGAAATTAGCTAAGCCGTTCAGCAGAGATTCGCTGCTGCTCTCCCGCACAGGCCGACCTATGAGCCGAATCGAAATCTGGAGGCTAATCAAGAAATATGCAATCCGCGCTGGTATGCCCAGAAATTTGACCGTTCACACATTAAGACACTGCTTCGCAACGCATCTGTTGGCCGGCGGAGCCGATTTGCGGAGCATCCAGGAAATGCTCGGACACGTGGACATAGCCACCACCCAGATTTATACACACGTTGACCAGGAAAGATTGCGAAAGATTCACAAAAAATTTCACCCAAGGCCGTAAAAAAATCATTTGCGATTTTCGATTTTCAATTTACAATCGTTAAATTCGATTGACTTGGATACGGTTTCTGGATTATTATGTATGATAGTTAAATCGGCAAGTACAGGTTTACTTAAGGTCATCCGAATGAGTACAAGTCGGCTATACCCGGTAATATTGCTGTTGGTAATAGGATGCCAACAAGCCGGTGTCGGCGCAGACAAACCGGCCCTGCCGGTTAAGGAAACAATCGCAGAGGCCAAGCTCGGCAAGCAATTGAAAATCAACAGAGACACCCTGCTCAAAGGCACAAGCGAACAGATACGCATCGATGCGGCAACTGTAATGCTGTTCAGCGAAGACCCCCTGGCCAGAAAAATCCTGCTGACAGTACTAAAGCAAACTGAAAACAGCGATGCACGCGCGGCTGTCTGCAAGGCGCTAAGTCAGGCCAGAGGAACACAGGAACCTATAAAGCAGAGTTCAGACTTTATCCAGCCGTTGCTTGGGATATTGGCCACAGAGGATTTTGCCATCGCCAAGCCGGCCGCTGAAGCGACCTTGATTTTCGAGTATGGGCAAATATCAAAGCCGCTCGAAAAAATAGCAACAGAAGCATCACAGCCGACTAAGGCCAGACTGAATGCAATATATGCTTTGAAACTTCAGCCGGATAAAAGGGCGATATTAAAACTTATAAAGCTGCTTGACGACCCTGATAAGCAAATCGCTGCGGCGTCGGAAAAAGCCCTTCGCTCTCTGGGCATGCCGGTAGGCAAAGACGCTAAAGCCCGCAGGCAAATTATAAATGAACTCAACCGCAAAGGCAGAGACGAATTCCTGCGGGATTGGCAGATTCACCAACGCCAGGAAGACCGGATACGCCAGATGGAAAAAGAATTAGACTTGTGGCAAAAGCTGTATTTAGCTTCATTGGACCAGATTTACACTCTTTTAGGAAACGATACAGCCAAAGGTGAGTTTTTAGCTAAACATCTGAGCAGCTCAGAAGCAATGGTGAGATTGTGGGCGCTGGAAAGAGTTTCTCAATGGCGGTTAGGAACAGAATCTAAATTGCCCGCTGAGCTTGGGCCCATCCTGGTCAACCTGGTTTCGGACGAAAACAGAGACGTTCGGCTAAAAACAGCGAAACTGCTGTCCTTGATGGGGGAGTTGAACTCAGCCGAGAAACTGCTTGAGCAACTCAAAGTCGAGCAAAATGACCAGGTGCAGATGGAGCTGTTCGTTGCGCTCGGAGGAGCGTGTTACTACGCCTTTCTGCCTAATTCAAAAATCAAGGTGTCGCCGGAAATAAGAAAACAGACCCTGGAACGGGCCGCTGAATATCTTGCCGGCCAAGAGCCGAAAAAGGCACAAAAAGGCGCTGAAGTTATAAAAAAGCTGCTTGAGCAGGATGGATTAACCCAGGACGAAGTTGACAGGTATCTCGGCTTGCTTGCGGAAAGATATAAGCGGCAAAAGAATGAAGCTGACGGGACACTGCGCGGAGAATTGCTCAATGCAATGGCTGGATTATGCGCACAAAGCGTTTACAAAGACGAAGCAAAAAAACTTTTTAAGCCCTTATTCGAAAAAGCACTGCGTGACAAAACAAATTTGGTACGGGAAGCAGCGGTGGATGGGCTTGTCCATATTGACAAGGCAAGAACGCTGAAGATACTGAGAAAAGATTTTGTCAATGACAGCAGCATCATAGTAAGAAAGAAACTGATAGAGCTTGCCGGCGAAGTTGGCAGCCGGGAAGATTTGGGTTGGCTGGCAGAAAAAACAGCCGTAACGGCTGAAAGCGAGCCGGCCTGGCAGGCAATGCTCAAAATATTCAAACGCTCCGGAGCCGGCGTTCTAAATGAATGGATAAATAAATTCGACTCGGAAAGCAGCAAAGCCAAAATATCGGATGAGCAAAAGATATCTGTTCTTGAGATAGCAGAGCGAAAGGCCATCGGTGAAAATAAGCTGAAAATGCTCAAAGATGTTAGAGAGAAACTGGCCGACGTTTATACTAAAAGCGGCGAGTTCGAACGAGCGGCAGAGTATTTAGGGCTGTTGCGTGAAGCTGCCGAGACGCCTGAGGAAAAAGAAACCCTTTTAGCTGACTTGCTGGATGTATATTTGAAATGGCCAAATGCCGAAGCGGTGTCCCAACTGATAGATAATTGCTTACTTCAGAAGGATTTAGAGCCTAACAGTGTTATTATACGCTCAATCGAGAATTATCTGAGCCAACCGCCTGACGGAGCTGACATTAAAGCGATATTAGAAGCAATGGCTAAAATAAAGACCGCCGAGGCCAGGCCAATATGGCAGGAACAATTGAAACAGTGGACTGACCGTTTTGGTCAAGTCAAAAACTCAAACAACTCCAAAAAAACTGGTGATTAACGGATAAAACAGGTAATTGTACCTCACGTCCTTAATTTCACGATTGAAAGATTGTTAATATATGAGTCTTAAAAAGATGCCGGTACTGCGAATAGGGGATTTAGAAGTTGATATACCAATTGTCCAGGGAGGCATGGGGGTCGGTATTTCGCTGTCAGGTTTAGTTTCTGCGGTTGCAAACGCCGGCGGAATCGGAGTTATCGCCACTGCTGGAATCGGCCAGTTCGAACCGGACTGGGATACAAACTCCAGGGAAGCGGACAAAAGAGCGCTGCAGAAAGAAATAAGAATGGCAAAGGCCAGGACGGACGGCATTATTGGCGTAAATATAATGGTGGCACTCTCAGATTTCGATGACCTTGTACAATGTTCTGTGGACGAAGGTGTGAATACGCTTTTCCTCGGCGCCGGACTTCCAATAAGACTTCCTGATACATTGCCGCTGGATGGATTAGGAGAACTGCCTACCAAATTTATCCCTATCGTATCTTCGGCCAAAGCGGCTAAAATTATATTCAAAGCATGGGCAAAACGGTACTCTCATGTACCCGACGCCGTGGTTGTAGAGGGGCCGTTAGCCGGTGGACACCTTGGTTTCAAAAAGGAGCATATCGATAATCCCGACTACGCGCTGGAAAAGATACTGCCGGAGGTAATCGCCGCGATAAAACCCTACGAAGAGCAGTTTAATAAAAGTATCCCTGTGATCGCAGCGGGAGGAATATATACAGGTGCCGACATCCACAAGTTTATGCGGTTAGGCGCCAAGGGGGTGCAGATGGGAACCAGGTTTGTCGCAACTTATGAATGTGACGCAGCCCCGGAATTTAAGCAGGCGTATTTAAACTGCAGAAAAGAAGATGTTGTCATAATTGACAGTCCCGTAGGACTGCCGGGAAGGGCTATACGAAATAAGTTTCTTGAGCGGGTTTCGTCAGGAGTTAAAGAAGTCTTCAAATGTCCATGGAAATGCCTGAGAAGTTGTGATTTTAAAGAAGTGCCGTATTGTATTGGTCGCGCCTTAACCAATGCCAAAAAGGGTAACCTGGAAGAAGGATTTGCTTTTGCGGGAGCTAACGCTTATCGGGTAGATAAAATCATCTCTGTTAAAGAACTTATTGATACTTTAATAGAAGAATACGGCCGCAGCAATGCGATGGCAGGAAAATAAAGGACAGCTCTGAGGAGATTATACGGCTGGTTCTACTACATCGCCATGTAATGTCAAAATCGTTGTTTTTGAACCGAAATCCGAAGCACTAAACTCTAAATTCTAAACAATATCAAGTTACCAAAATTCTAATTTTCAAAACGAGGTTCGCACATTGACCAGTCTGGTCTGTTTTGTGTTTTGGTCATTTGAATTTCGGATTTGTTTAGAATTTCGATTTTAGGATTTAGGATTTGACATTATTAACATAACTCTTGCTAAAACAAAGCGCTATCGATATCATAAAAATCCAGGCAGCGCTGTAGTACTATGTAGGGTTGTAGATAACTCCTGCGTGCCCGGGCTGCTTTCGAGGGCGATTGGGCCATTTCAATTCATCAAACAAAAACTCACTGGCCTGGCGTATCATTACAGATGGCATACAAGGACACATCTCAAACGAACCAACTATATCATTGTTGTACCTGCTTAAGGCATTTAACAGGTAAACCCAATTGTTGCGGGATATTCCGCCCCGTAAGCCGGGCGGCTCGTGGTCATCTGTCTGGCCGTAATTGTCAGTCAGATGCAAATGGGCCACTCTCGGGGCCAAATCGTCAACATACTGCTTGAAACTAAATTCAGGGTCCAGATTGGCATAGCCGGTGTCAAGACAATACCAAAGGGACTCAAACTTTTCGCCGACCTGCTTGAGTGTCGCCAGATTGCCGGTTTCAAGACACAATTTGACATTATTAAGCTCGGCCAGATTGACTACCTCAGCGACAAAATTACAACCGTTAACCTCCGTGCCATTGGGAACACCCAAACTTTGCAAATCAGTCACAATATTGGCGCCGAGCAGCTTGGCACATTCGATTTGCTCATTCCACTGCTCTAACATTAGTCCGTCATTGTCGCAGCGAGAGCGCATCGAGACCAGCATACCGTCGGTAGCGGCGACGAGTCTGGGCCAATTCCGCCTCTCGTAACGGCACTCGCTGTGGCCTTTTATATTGGGCCATAGTTCTATGCCGAAACCTCTCGACCGTATAAACTCGCACTCCTGCTCGAAAGAAAGGCGGTTTTCACGCCACCAAAATACCATTGTGGAAATAACGTACCTAATCTGCATTATACAAACTCCATATCCGGCTTATAAAATCCTTCTCTCTAAAGCTACTATCGATTAAAAACATATCGAGCTTCAAATTTTCTTGAAAAATGAAGTGTTTTCAAGCCGGCAACTCAGATTTAATGAAAAAGAGGGTCCTGGATGTCTTGTCTCTGTCCAATAATAAATGTAAACTTACCACTATCAAAACGGCAGAAAGCGGTTTAATTGAAAAAAATCTATTGAAATACACGTTAATATTGTTATAATTTAATGTTTTAGGCCCTGGGAGAACTATAGTTATGAAAAAAGGCGTACACCCAAAATACGATAAGGTAGTAGTTCATTGCGGCTGTGGAAATACGTTCGAGACCCGCAGCACGGCAAAAGAAATCCACGCAGAAATCTGTTCGATGTGCCATCCATTCTATACGGGCAGGCAGAAATTTGTCGATACCGCAGGCCGAATAGAGCGATTCCAAAAGAAATACGGCACAAGTTACTTCAAAAAAGCCAAATCGTGATTCGTGATTCGCGGCTCGTGAATCCGCTGTTAGCCCTAAGGACTCCTTACGGAGGCCTGCTGCGCAAAACCACGAACCACGAACCACGAGACACGAGACACGAGACACGAATTTATGGCTGAAGAAAAAAACACACTTTTAGCAAAACTCGATGAACTCGAGGTTCGCTTCCGCCAACTCGAAAAGCAGATTGCCGAGCCGGAAATCGCCGGTGATTTGGCTAAGATGATAGCGCTGAGTAAAGAACAGGGCAAGCTGAAAGCAATAGTTGCAAAATACCGCGAATACAAAAAAATATTGGCCAACCTCGAAGATGCCGAGCAAATAATAAATGACAGTACGGCAGACGAAGATTTCAAAGCTCTGGCCAAAGAAGAGGCCCAACAGCTTGAAAGCAAAAGAGATGACCTGCTTGAGCAAATCCAGGATACCCTCGTAATGTCTGACAGGATTGGCGTCGATTCGGTCATAATGGAAATACGAGCGGGCACCGGCGGCGATGAGGCGGCTTTGTTCGCAAGAGATTTGTATAATATGTACGTAAAATACGCTGAGAGCCGCAAATGGAAAGTCGAGCAACTTGACTTCAGCACAACAGAAAAAGGCGGCTTTCGCGAAGTCATACTCGGCATCAAAGGGCCGGGTGTATGGGCCGAATTAGCCTACGAGAGCGGCGGACACCGCGTTCAGCGCGTGCCGGAAACCGAATCACAGGGCAGAGTCCACACCTCGGCTGCAACAGTAGCGGTATTGCCTGAGCCGGAAGATGTAGATATTAAAATAGAGGCCAATGACGTCCTCGAACATGTCAGCAGAGCAAGCGGACCAGGCGGCCAAAGCGTTAACAAACTTAACAGCGCTATTAAACTCGAACACAAGCCAACGGGAATTACCGTTAGTATGCGGGATGAAAAAAGCCAGCATAAAAACCGTGCCAAGGCCTGGCGGATACTGCGAAGCAGGATCTACGAATACTACGAAAGCAAAAAAAGGGCGAAGCGGGATTCGCAACGTAAGACTATGATTGGCTCCGGCGACAGGAGCCAAAAAATCAGAACGTATAATTACCCCCAAAATCGCCTTACCGACCATAGAATCAACCTGTCGATTTATAACCTGGATAAGATAATGGCCGGCGATATGGACGAGGTAATTGCAGCATTACAAAGATACGACAAACAGCAAAGATTGAAAAACCTTTAAAGACTCAAGACCAAAGACTCAAGACCAAAGACCAAAAGGCGAAAAGAAAAATAAATGAGTAGAGATTTTAAGAATATAAAAGCATGGCAATATGCTGATGATTTAGCTGTATCGGTGTATTCTAAAACCAAGTCTTTCCCAAGGGAAGAACTGTACGGAATCACATCTCAATTAAGAAGAGCCGTAGTCTCAGTACCTACTAATATAGCTGAAGGTGCAAGCAGAGAGCACAAAAGAGAGTATCTTCATTTCCTATATATAGCCAGAGGTTCAATAGCAGAAACAGAATATCTTTTATATTATATTTGTCACGACGGATCGGATATTTGCAAGACGATGAATATAAAGAATTGGATGAGCTAAGGATAGAGGCAGCCAGAACATTATTCGGATTAATAAACTCGGTCAAAAAGGACATCAAAAACTTTTGAGTCTTATGTCTGAGGTCTGAGGTCTTGTGTCTGATGATAGTTGTTGTTACCGGAATGGTCGGCATTGACAAGAAAAGCTACCTTCGGAAAGTATGTCAATTCGCCGCCGAGAAAAACAAAGAACTGCTTCTATGTAATGTCGGCGAACAAATGTACGCCGAAGCGCCTGATATCGGCGCCGGTAAAATCCTGGATATACCAATGAAACGCCTGAGCTCACTTCGCAGAAGCGTATTCAAGGATATTATCGCAAAAGCCAAAAAAACATCCAACCTGATTGTCAATACTCACGCAACTTTCCGCTGGCGGCACGGACTGTTTCCGGCGGTGGATTTCGACCAAATGCGCCAGCTCGATGCCGATATGTATATATGCCTGATTGACGGCGTTATCGCCCTGCATACCAGGCTCTCAAACGAACACTCTGTGAAACATTCGCTGAAGGACCTGATTGTCTGGCGGGAAGAAGAAATTATCGGTACGGAAATGCTGTGCAGGGGCGTAAACGAAAATGTTCCATTTTATTGCCTCGCACGCGGGGCCGAAGAAGAAACTGTCGAGACATTCTACAAACTGGCCTTCGAGGGCCTAAGTAAAAAAGCATATCTGAGCTTTCCTATGACCGGCGTTGCCGATATGAAAAATGTCAAAAAAGAAATCGACAAATTCCGTCAAATAATGAAGCGATTTTTCACCTGCTTCGACCCCGCCGACCTGGAAGAATCATATCTGCCATACTATGCACAGCAGGCAGCTCGGAAAGGGCTGGACTTCATCGAAGTAAGAACATTAGGACAAACAATACGATTGGATTTACACCAGGTTCAGCAAATCGAAAGCGATATTAACAGCCAAATATATGCCCGTGACTTTCTGCTGATTGAGCAGTCGGATATGATAATCAGCTTCATTCCAACGTTAGCCGACGGGCGAGCTGCAATATCCAGCGGAGTGGAAAGAGAACTCCAGCACGCTCACGAGGCGGCCAAGCAAGTTTATGTCATCTGGACGGCTAAGCAAAGCCCTTCAGTATTTGTTACACAAACAGCGACAAAAGTTTTTGCAGACATCGAAGGGGCAGTAGAATTTTTCAAAAAGAAAAGCTATATTAAAGAATGACCGTCACAGAAGAAAAAAAATTTCCGGAGATAATTACAAATCTGCCGGAGGCGAATATTCCTATAAAAGGGTTACGTTCACATCTTTTTCAAGGCCAAAATCAACAGCTTGTCTTTATGAGTTTCGAAAATGATGCAGAAGTTCCTGAACACTCTCACGAAACACAATGGGGAGTCGTTTTAGATGGCCAAATTGAATTGACCATAGATGGCAAGGAACACACTTTCACAAAGGGTGATACTTACTTTATTCCCAAAGATGTCAGACACAGTGCAAAAATTAAAAAGGGATACAAGGACTTAACGTTGTTTAATCAAAAAAACAGGTACGATGCAAAATGACCCTTGTGGAAGAGAAGCAATTAGCCGGTTGTATTGACCATACACTGCTCGATGCAGGAGCGCAAAGATTAGGCACTTCTTTAGGGGTGCAGATTGTAAACGAATTCAGGGCGGGACAACTACAATGACAACAGGGACAGTCGCTGCAAACAATAAAAGTATTCTTTGCAAACTGCACATAAGAGAAATCCACGCATCGGTAAATTTGCCTGCTCTGAGTGAAATATTCGCCCGATTAGAGTCGGCGTCAATTCTCGGCGGTAACAGCCCCGAATCAAATGCAAACAGATTCAGCTACTGGGCTGCTTCGCCGAAAGAAGTATTTGAATTTCGAGCAGGACAGCAAGACCCATTCGGAA
>CAJVYK010000059.1 GCA_913009865.1 uncultured bacterium | reverse complement strand
CTTTCGCCACTAACCACTAATAAATTAATGGTCCGTTCGACTTGCATGTCTTAGCCACGCCGCCAGCGTTCGTTCTGAGCCAGGATCAAACCCTTCAAATTGTATCGTCGAACCGTCCGAAGACGGACTTCGTCGAAAAAGGCTCAACACTTAATTGGCATACGCACCGAAAGTGCTGAATTAAAAAACTAATTTTTAAACCCGCTGCGATAATACGTATTCACCGCAGGAGTTGCACTTTCACTGCTTATTTGGCTTAACTGTTAACTTGTCAAAGAGCTTACTGTTTCCGCTAAAGAAACTAATGGCCAAGCACAGATGTGTAATCCTTGCCTGACCATCATAATATCCATTCTAACCGAAATAATACCGTCGTCAATAAGTAAAATAAAAAAAATAATTTTTTTTCGTCTTTCCCAGAAAACCGTACGAATGCCAAAGAAACGGCATACTTGCAAAACCTGCCTGTATCCGCTATCCTAACGGCTAACGAGAAAGATAACTTCGTCAAAATTCGTTAAAAAACGGGGCTGACTTAAATGGTCAAAACGAAAAAAATAAAAGTGCAAACAGCAGGCAATTGCGATATCGTTAATATTACCGAGCAGGTCAGCAAGGTTATTGGGCAATCAGATATTACCAACGGAATCGTTACCATTTTCAATAATAGGATCAACGGCAGGTATTACAACAACCGAATATGAGCCGGGACTGGCAAATTACGACATAGCAGCGGCGTTCGAGAAAATCGCACCGAAAAACGGCAGCTATGAGCACGAAAAAACATGGCACGACGATAACGGCCATTCCCATGTGCGGGCTTCGCTGTTAGGGGCTTCTTTGAGCGTGCCTGTGATTGACGGACAACCTGCTCTGGGAACCTGGCAGCAAATTATCCTGGTAGATTTCGATACCAGACCAAGAACAAGGACTGTTATCTGCCAGATAATCGGGGAGTAAATGATTGACTGTTGACTGTTTACTATTTATTATTGAGAAAAATACGCATTTAGAGATAATTCGTAAAAAGCCGGCAGATAATATTTGAGAGAAGTTGGACTTTTCGGAGCGTCTGTTTCTATGTATATCCGGCAGAGAAAAATAATTCGTGTAATAAGCATACTGCTTATCGGCTCTTGCATAGCCGGCTGTGGGGAACCGGCTGGTACCACTGACAAGCCAAAAGAACTCGCACCCAAGATAGATTTGGGCACTACAATAGGGGCGATGGCAGAGGTGTTTCTATTCGACGCAATCCCCGTTGAAAGCTACAACCTGGTAGGCGGCCTTAACGGGACAGGATCAGTGGAATGCCCGCCACAGATTAGGACATATCTCGAAAAATATATCATGAGGAAACTGCCCAATCAAAACGTTGAAAAAGTTATCAGCAGTCGCAACACGGCTGTGGTATCAGTGTACGGTCTTATGCCGGCGGCAGTTTCAAAAAACCAATACTTCGATGTAAGGGTGGCAGCACTGCCTGGCACACAAACAACATCTCTGGAAGGCGGATGGCTGTACGGCGCTGAGCTTAAGGTGGCGGGAAGCTTCGGTATAACTACAAAAGTTGTGGCTACGGCGGAAGGGCCTGTCTTTATAGATACAATCAATGGTTCGGCAACAAATAAAAAAGTCGGATATATCCTGGCGGGCGGAAGGGTTCTTAATGAATACAAGATAAGTCTGGCACTTCGGCAGCCGGATTATAAAATTGCAAGTCTTATTCGTAACCTCTTAAACGAACGCTTTGGCAACGACGTAGCCAGGGCGGTTTCACCCAGCCAGATTGAATTGAGAGTGCCCGCTGAATACAGAGAACAGAAACGGCGGTTCATCTCAATAGTAAAGGCGACATATCTTGCCCAGACGCAGGAAGTTACCAAAAAAAGAATAAGCACATTTGTCAGAAAACTTGCCGCTTCAAAAGACAAAGAACAAAGCGAAATTGCTCTCGAGGCGATAGGCAATAAAAGTCTCGGCAAACTGGCGGCACTGTTGAATTCGTCCAATGAACAGGTGCGGCTGCGGGCAGCCAGATGTATGCTCAATCTCGGCAGCGACCAGGGGCTGAAAACACTTCGGAAAATAGCGATGGATAAAAAATCGTCCTATCGAGTCGAGGCATTAGAAGCAATTACAACAGCAGCAAATCGCAACGAGGCGGCTGCAATATCACGAAGACTGCTGCGGGACGAAGATTTTGATATCAGATTGGCCGCGTACGAATCACTGAGAAAATTAGACAATATTGCAGTGACCCAAAAGCTCATCGCAGGTAATTTTTATCTGGAACAAATCGCCCAAACCAAACGTAAGGCGATCTTCGTTTCCCGCAGCGGTCAGCCGCGAATTGTGCTGTTCGGCGCACCAATATACTGCAAAGACAACATCTTTGTACAGTCAGCCGACGGAAATATAACAATAAACGCTCCGGCTGGTCAAAAATATGTCTCGATAATACGCAAACATCCAAAACGGCCCAACATAACAGTTCAGTTGAGAAGCTCTTTCGAACTTGGTGATATTATCCAAACATTGTGCGAAGAACCGCTTAAAAAAACAGGCCGGGGACATCTCGGATTAAACGTTTCATACGCCGATATGATAACCCTTCTGAAGCAGATGAGCGATAAAGGTGCGGTACAAGCAGAGTTTCGGGCTGGACCACTGCCAAAAATCGGCTTAATTATCAAGAAAAGACAGACTACCGGCCGATAATAATACCATATTACGTATTGCGTATTGCACAAAAACCCCCGAATAAATGCGCAACAAGAACCCCCAGGATAAACCTGGGGGCTAAACAATGACAACATACTGACGTCAGGGTGAGAAATGAGACTTGAAAAAATTGTTCTGAACGGATTCAAAAGCTTCGCTGATAAAACAGAATTTAGTTTCGATTCGTCCATAACCGCTATCGTCGGGCCCAACGGATGCGGTAAGAGTAATATCGTCGATGCAGTAAAGTGGGTACTCGGAGAACAGCGCGTCAAGAACCTGCGAAGCGGCCAGATGGCTGATGTGATATTCAGCGGAAGCAGCGGAAAAAAGGCCGTTGGGACAGCTGAGGTGAGCCTGTTTATCGCCAATACTACAGGGCAATTGCCAATCGAAGCCGACCAGGTGCAGATTACACGCAGAATTTACAAGAGCGGAGAAAGTGAATACAGGATAAACAACAAAATCTGCCGGCTAAAAGATATACGTGAATTATTTATGGACACCGGCGTAGGTGTCAGAGCATACTCGATTATTGAGCAGGGACAGCTTGAACAGCTATTAATAGCGTCGAAAATAGATAGAAGAGCTATATTCGAAGAAGCGGCGGGCATAAGCAAATATAAAGCGCACAAAAAAGAGGCACTCCGCAAACTGGAACACACGGAACAAAATCTACTACGATTAGCCGATATCCTGGGAGAAGTACAAAAACAACTGCGAAGTGTGAAACTTCAGGCGGGGAAAGCGAGAAATTACCTGCGATACAATCAAAGACTCAAAGAGCTGCAGGTTAATTACTCACTGGCCGAATTCGATAAAAATCACACGGAAAGCATAGAGAAAAAAACCGCTCTCGAACAGGTGGAGAACAAATCTGCTGCTATTGCAGCCGAAATTGCAAAAAATGACGCTGTAATGAGCGAGCTGAGACAGAGAATAATAGAAACGGAGAACGAGATAAACCTCGCTGGAAATTGCCTCGTGTCCGCTCAAGGCAAAATTGAGCAGCACCTGCAGCGAATCGAATTCCTGCGAGCGAGAATCACAGAACTGCAGCAAAGGAAAGAGGCGGCAGAGCAGAGAGTTGAAAAACTGCAGAAGCAGAAAAACATCTTCGAGCGTGAGTCGACACAATACAAGAGCGAACAGGCAAACTGTGAAAGTATGCTCGAAGAAAAAAACCGAGCCGCTGAGCAAATACAAAAACTTATCCAGGAAACAAACGCTGAATATATCTCGCTGGAGACAGAACTGGATGATGAGAAATCGGGCATTATCGATGTTGTCAGAATGACGGCACAACTTCATAACGAGGTACAGAGCATCTCTGTCTATCGCAGTAATTTATCCAATCAGAAAGACCGTCTGTCCGGAAGAGCAGAACTGGCCCGTGCAGAACTTGAAAAACTCCTGACCGAAAAGGCACAACACAAAGCCCGCCTGAGCAATATCGAAGAAGTGCTGGACGAACTAACACAAAATATGGATTCGTCGCGTAAAAAAACAGAAGAAATCAACAGCATGATAGAAGCGGACAACAAGCGATTAGCACACAGCAAAGAGGCACGAAGCGCATTGAGCAGCGAACTGGCGGTATTGACGGATATGGAAAACAGACGTGAGGAACTCGGCAACAGCGTTAAAAACATTCTGCAAAACAGGTCTGTCGAAAACAATAAATTTGATTACATCGAAGGAATACTGGCAGATATAATAGCGGCCGACACCAAATATGCAAATGCGGTTGAGGCCTGCCTTGAGGGGCAAACCAGCGCACTGGTAGTCAACAGCACAAGCAGGCTGATGGCAGATATGGAAACAACTGAAAAACTCGACGGCAGAGTGAATTTTATATGCACAGATAAAATAGAGCCGTTCGTGGATAAAAAAGACCTGTCAAAATTCCAGGGCGTAAAGGGCAGGGTTGTTGAGTTCGTAAATTACGAAAGTAAATACGCACCATTAGTGTGGAAATTGCTCGGTAAAACGCTGATTGTCGACTCTCTAAAAGATGCAATCGAATTGGCCGGCGAATTAGGAGAGGAGTATAAATTTGTTACCTTAAAGGGAGAGTATGCCAGTGCCGACGGAATGATAAAACTTGGGCCTTTAGGCAAAGCTACGGGCTTGATATCACGCAAAAGCCGGCTGCGACAACTGCATGATACTATCTCTAATATTACAGCGGAAATCACAGCGATTGAACAGCAACTCGAGAAAAACGGTCAGCAAAACGACCACTTGGTTAAATTGTGCAAGAACCTGCGGACGGCCATTTATGAAACTAATACTGAAAAGATGCAGACGGCTTCAAAGCTGTCTGTTTACGAGCAAAATATAAAGCGGCTGAGAGAAGAGCAGCCGCTGATAACCGGCGAAATCGACCTGCTCGAAGAACAGATTGCCCAATCAGTACAGAAAGAATATAACTCAAAGCAGAAACTGCAGGAGCTGGAGACGGTAAATAGCCAACGCTCGGCACGCATAGCAGAACTCGAAGTAAAATACGCTGAACAAAAAGCCAGGCAGCGGAAGCTGACTGACAAACAGACCGATTTGAAGGTCGCCCTGGGACAAATCACCGAACATCTACAAGCAGTCAAGCAAACAATTGCAGGCATGCAAAACCAGATGCAGGCAAACCGGACGGCTAATGAGACGGCGAAAGCGGAAATACAAAGCTGCAGTGAGCAATCTCAAGAAGCTGAGAGGGATATTCTTAACTGCGAAGCAGCGGTCTCAGAGTTGTTTGTCGAAAAAGAAAAGAAACAACAAAGCAGCAGCGAACTGCATAAAAAAATAGAAAAACTGCTCGAACAACAAAAACAAACAGAACAACTACTCCGGCTCAAACGCACAGAGGAAAGTGAGATTGAGCAGAAGACCAATCAGCTTAAAATAGAACTGAGCCAGTTAGAGGTAAAGACACAAATGCTGGTTGAAAGAGTCCGGGAGGAACTGCAAATTGATTTGGCCAAGGCCTACGAAAGTTACGAGGACAGGAGTGTAGATTGGGATGCGGTAAGAGAAGAAATAGCCCGGCTCAGGAGCAAAATCGAACGATTAGGCAACGTAAATCTGGATGCAATAGAAAGCCAAGGGAACCTCGAGAAACGACATACCTTTTTAACTAATCAAGTTGAAGACCTGAATAAGAGTCAAACCAGTCTGCAGCAATTGATAAGCCGACTTAATAAAAAGAGCAGAGAGAAATTCAGCCAGACTTTTGAAGAAATCAGGGCCCACTTCCAGCAGATTTTCCGCAAGCTGTTCGGCGGAGGAAAAGCCGATATATTACTTGAAGATGCAGAAGATATTCTCGAAGCGGGAATAGAAATAATAGCACGGCCGCCAGGAAAAGAGACAAGGAGTATCTCACTGCTCAGCGGAGGAGAAAAGACGATGACGGCAATTGCACTGCTATTCGCAGTTTTTAAAACAAAGCCCTCACCTTTCTGCCTGCTCGACGAAGTCGATGCAGCACTGGATGAAGCAAATAATGAGCGTTTCAATCTGCTGCTGCGGGAATTTCAAAAGGATTCGCAGTTTGTAATAATCACCCACTCCAAACGCACGATGAGTATCGCGGACGTGCTGTTTGGGATAACAATGCAGACACGGGGGGTAAGCAAGAAAATAAGCGTCAGATTCGACCATGTTGACGAGGAAACGGCTGCAGTGGCATAAACGTGGTACGTCCCACACTTTCTTCCGACAAAAAGACACGGGGACGCGGCTCGTGATTCGTGATAATCAAAACACAGCTAACCAAATTAAGTCCGCTACCATAAGAACCGATATATCGAAACGTAGGGGTCGTGGGGGTATTGTTTTGTCTCGAGCCCAACAGTCTTATTTATTTAACAAGAAATAAGCGAAGCAATTATTTCCGATTGCAGCTTATGGGATGGAAAATAAGGACTATATGATTAGCAAAATAAAAATGCTAATCTGGCTCCAGCTCTTGACTGTAACGGCCGTGCTTGTGCTGACTTTGAGCTATAACTTTGGGGCTACGGCAAGAAAAGGAGTAGTAAGCGGAATCCTCTACACTATAGAAGACTCGTCCGCTGTAATTGACGGCCAAATCCTTAAAGAAGGAGACACAATATATGATGTAAAGGTCGTCAAAATATACAGGACCGAAATCGAATTCGAGAAGAACGGAGAAAGATGGAAACAACGGGTGCGGCAGCGACCGAACCCTGCATGGAAGGAATCTGATTCGGATTAGAATTGCAGATTATCAACTTAAACTTCGTAAAGAACAATCAGAATCGACACTTTCGGATTTCGCAGTTGAAAACCCACCTGCTTATCGGTATAATTCAAACTCGTTTTTGTGGATATTAGAGAACTAACAATGGCAGAAAAACTTGATAAGCATATATTAAAAAACGGGATGGTTGTTCTCGGCGAACCGATGGAAACGGTTGCATCAGCGGCATTCGGGTTTATGCTGCCGGCGGGAGCGGCTTTACTGCCTACAGGATGCTGCGGGGCCGGAAGTGTTATTGCCGATTGGATTTTCAGAGGAGCCGGCGATAAAAACAGCAGGCAGCTTAGTGACGCACTCGACGGGCTGGGGCTGCATCGTGCCAGCTCGGTCAGCAGCTCTCATATAACCATCGGAGCGGTTATGGAAGCAGACAACTTAACAGAAGCTTTGGATTTGTACGCTGATGTTATACTCGAAGGCAAGTTAGAAGAAGAGCAGTTCGAGCTGGCTAAACAACTGGCAATCGATGAGGTGCTTGCCTTAGACGATGACCCCAGACAAAAGGTTATGCTCAAGCTGAAGGAACAATTCTACCCACCACCTTGGGGACGCAGCACGATAGGAGAAATCGAAGAATTAAAAACTTTAACGGCTGAAAAAACAAGGCAGATTATAAAAGATAATTTTAATCTGTCGCAAATGATTTTTGCGGTGGCGGGCAAATACGACTTCAATACAATCTGCCGACAAATGGAAGATTTGTTTGAAACAGACCCGCTCGTACACTGTGCACCGTGTCCCGTGACCCAAACAACAAAAGCAAGCAAATATACGCATCTGAACAATGACGGGGCGCAGGTGCATATCGCTCTGATGACAAAAACAGTTAAACCAGCAGACGAAGACTACTACAACGCCAGAGTGGCGGTGTCCGTTCTTTCCGGAGGGATGAGCGCCAGATTATTTACAGAAGTAAGAGAGAAACGAGGCCTGTGCTATGCAATAAGAGCACAGTATCACGGCCTGAAAGAGGCGGCTGGTATAATGTGCTACGCAGGCACAACACCGGAAAAAGGGCAGGAAACATTCGATGTGATAACCGAGCAGTTCAATCGACTCGGCGAAGGAATCAGCAAAGAAGAAATCGAACGAGCCAAAGTCGGGCTAAAAGCATCGCTAATCCTGCAAAGCGAATCCTCCAGCAGCCGGGCGGGAGGAATCGGAAGAGATTACTATATGCTCGGTAGAGTTCGAAGTCTCGATGAAATCAAAAGCAAAATCGAGCAGACCAGCGTTGATTCTGTCTTAAGCTTTCTGCGAAATAATAAGTTCAAAAGTTTTACAGTAGTAACAATAGGGCCGAAAAAAATAAAAAGGAAAAAGAAAAAAGCCACAGAGGCCACAGAGAACACAGAGAAAGATAAATAAAAGAAAAGTATGCAATTTAAGAAAGAAAAATTGGTAAATGGTTTGGTTATTATCGGTGAGATTAACAAATCGGCCAAGTCGACAGCGGTGGGCTTTTTCGTCAAAACCGGCTCCCGTGACGAAACCAGGCAGATAAACGGCGTGTCACACTTCCTGGAACATATGCTGTTCAAAGGAACTGAAAGCCGAAGCGCTTTCGAAGTCAATGAGGCATTCGATAAAACAGGAGCACAATTCAACGCATTTACCAGTGAGGAAAATACCGTCTTCTACGCCGCTGTTTTGCCTGAATATCTAATCGAGGTGACAGGGCTGTGGATAGAGCTGATGAGGCCGGCACTTAGAGATGAAGATTTCAATATTGAAAAAGACGTAATCAAAGAAGAAATTGCAATGTATAAGGACCTGCCGAGCTTCGATGTTATGGACAGATGCAGGAGCTTACACTTCGACGGACACCCTTGCGGGAACTCTGTCTTAGGCAGTGAAGAAAGTATAAATAACCTGACCGCTGAACAAATGAGGGACTATTTTGCCAAGCGCTATGCACCGAATAATATGGTTCTGGCGTGTGCGGGCAATTTTGATTGGGACCAAATCCGCTCGATTGCTGAAAACTCCTGCAGCAAATGGCAAAAGCAAACCGTCGAAAGAAAGCTGGAAGAATCGCCGTGCAGTCAAAAAAAGAGGCGAGTTGAAAAATCAAATCTGGCTCGCGAACATATATGCTTAATGTCCCCTGCCGTGTCCGCTCAGGACCCACGCAGATTTGCCGCTTCGCTTTTGGGCACTATTATCGGTGACGATGTCGGGTCGAGATTCTTCTGGGAACTGGTTGATAAGGCATTAGCAGAAACGGCAACAATGCAATTCGCGGCTATGGACGGTACAGGAGCTTTTTGCAGTTATATCCGCTGCAGCAGTGAGGATGTGTCCGGAGTGCTCGATATCATCAGAAGTATTTTTCGCAGTCTATCCGAAAGCGGTATAACCGATGACGAATTAAAAAAGGCAAAAAATAAAATTTTAAGCGCCCTGGTTATCAAAAATGAGCTGCCGATGGGCAGGCTGATTGACCTGGGCTTTAACTGGATATATTCCCAGCGGTATCGCACCATCGCCGACGATATCAACGCTGTTAAAGCTGTTACCGTCGATGATGTCTGTTCGCTGATAGAACAGTTCAACCCGGGTGAATTCACACAGTTTTCAATCGGACCCGCTCAATCGAGTTAAAGCCCGACAGACGAGGGAAGTCGCAATTTTCCTTGATTATTGCCGGAAATGCTGCTAAACTAAAAGAGTATCAGAGGAGGTTACAGCAGTGAGTGAAACCGGCCACAACGAGCAATTTGATGACGATATTATGCAATCCAGAGCGGATATCCTCCGTGCGCGCGATATAATACCACGGCCCTTAGAACAAAATAAAAAATCTCAAAGCCCCCCGCCGCCAACAGGCCAACAAACAAAATCACAAAAAACAGGGCAGAAAAAAAATGGAATACCGAGATTCGACCTGGCTGAAGAAATTATGGCTGAGCAACGAAAAATAACCGCAATAAAAAGAAAGCCACCCCTGTCTTCCTGGGAAAACAAGATGGAGGATAAAAAAATCGTCCCCCCCCTGTCAAGCAAAGGACAGGTCGGGGGTGAACAGGAGCAAAAACCAAAAGCAGGGTCAATTGGCTATTGCCTCGAGCAGCAAAGGCCAATATCACCAGAACAAAAACAAATTATCGCAGAAATTGTGGCAAGGGATATCAAAAAACTGCGCAGGGGTGATACTTTTAAAAAATAAAAAGTAAAAAGGAAAAATAAATAAACTTTGAATTTGAATTACGGTTTTTCGCTTCCTTAATCAGCGCCAACCTTCTCGTCCTCGGCGGGCAGGTGCCGGTACCAGGTTACAGCCAATACCGCTGTGGCTAACAACGCCACTACAAAGCATATAGCAGCATAGCTATTCCAGTGGCCAACAAGATACATCGGCGCCAAATAGTAACCGGTAACGGCAATTATGCCTAAAACGACATTGAAAATGGCCAGCGACATCTTTTCTGATTTGTCATTAAGAGCTTCGGCAGACAAGCCGGCACGCTCTTTTACCGGCTTCCACAATCCAAAAGGACGGACGGTTCTGTAAAATTTTGTGAGCGTCTTTTCATCAACAGGACGGGTCAAAAGCGAGACAATGATGGTAGCTAAAAGCGAGCCGATACATATAGGGGGAAAAACCTTATACATCGGCGCTTCCGGATAGAAAAGAGCTATCAGAGACATAATCAGTCCGGCCACTGTACCGGCGGCAAATCCCCAGCCGGTCATACGCCACCAGTACCATCGCAATGCGTTCGGAATAAGCATAGCCGCACCAAGGGCCATCATTATCCAGTTCCATATCTGAGCAATAGAATTGGCCTGGACACCAATCAAGACGCCGACAAGGACGACAGCTACAGTAGCCACCCGACTGTAAAACACCAGCTGCTTCTGGCTGGCATCAGGTCGAAAGAATGGCTGCAAGAAATCACGCACAATAAAAGAGGCGGCACTATTAACCGTAGCACTAAATGTGGACATAAAGGCGGCGAAGAGTCCGGCGATAACAATGCCCCTGATTCCTACAGGTAAAAACTGCTGCAAAACCATCGGCATAACCTTCTCAGGGTCAGTAACATTGGCTATGCCGGTCAGAGCCAGCAGGGCTATACCCATAGTCATTG
>CAJVYK010000058.1 GCA_913009865.1 uncultured bacterium | reverse complement strand
CCCAAGGCCTGCACTCAGCGCAACCGCCCTATCGGTATCATCTACAATTAATGGAACTATCTGCGACGCGCCTCTTACATTAAATCCCCTTTTCCTGAGTTCATCACGGAAGTAAGCTGCATTTTCCAAAAGCGTTTTTCTTCGGAACGGCTCTTTGCTGAGCAGTTCCAGAGCGGCAAGGTTGGCCGCTATCACAGAAGGCGGCAAAGCCGTAGTGTATATAAAGCTGCGACAGGTATTTATTAAATACTCTATCATCTTCTTTGAGCCGGCTACATAAGCGCCAAAACTTCCCAGGGCCTTGCCGAATGTACCCATTATTAAGTCAACTCTATCGGTTAAATCGTCTTCGGCTACCACACCACTTCCATCTTTTCCGAATATACCCGTTGCGTGTGCTTCATCGGCCATAATTTTACAGCCGAATTTGTCTTTCAGGGCGACCATATCTTTGAGGGGCGCTCTATCGCCATCCATACTGAATATTGTCTCTGTGATTATTAAACGCTCTCTGAATTCACCGGAATGTTTTTTGAGTAAAGACTCCAGGTGATTGACGTCATTGTGGAGAAAACGAAAGAGCTTGGCTCCCGATAAAAATATCCCGTCTAAAATACTGGCATGATTTAACTTATCGGAAAAAACGGCATCGCCGGCCTTACAGAGTGAACTTATCACGCCCACATTAGCTTGATAGCCGGAATTAAAAACCAGGGCGCTGTCTTTACCTTTAAGGTCAGCTACTTTTTCTTCTAACTCGTGGTGAATTTCCAAATCACCACTCAAAAGCCGGGACGCCGAAGAGCCGGCTCCTAATTCTTCTACAGCTTTTTTTGAGGCCTCTTTAAGCTCCGGATGACCCGCCAATCCAAGATAATCATTTGAAGAAAAATCGAAATATTCTTTATCTTTGAAATAAATTTTACCTTTTCTTCGAAAGCCGGCAGGCCGCAATACTCTCAAAAGATTCTTTTCTCTTCTCTCCGCCAAAAATTCTTCTATTCCAGCCATATCTTTTCTACTTCTTTAATAAGTTTCCAGTCTTCTGCCACGTCCCTGCCTTTAATAGTCAAATATCCGCCGATAAGCATTCCATTCGCCCCTGCCATCAAACCCAGGGCCTGAAAATCTTTCAGGACAGTTTCTCTGCCCGCAGCTATTTTTATAGTTTTGTCTTTCAGTATAATTCGAAAGATACATATTGTCCTTACAGCATCTGCGCAGGATATTGGATTTAACGATTCCAGCAGAGTTCCTTTAACAGGAACCAGCAGATTAACAGGTACAGAATCTACATTTAGTTTTTTCAGCGTTAATGCCATATCTATTCTATCCTGCCAACTCTCACCCATACCAATTATTCCGCCACTGCATACCTCCAGGCCGACTTCTTTAGCCGCTTTAATTGTGTTAATTCTTTCTCCGAAACTATGCGTTGAGACAATTCGAGGATAAAAGCGAGCTGAGGTTTCAATATTATGATGATAACGGGAAAGGCCGACCTCTTTCAACATCGCCAGTTCATCTCTTTCCAATGCCCCCAACGAGGCACAAATATCTATTTCAATCCTGCCTTTTATCTCGGATATTGCCTGGGCAATCACATCCAATTCACTTTTCTTTAAGCGATTTCCACTGGTAACAATACCGAATTTCTCTGCTCCGATTTTCTTTGCCTGCTGTGCCGCTTCAACAATTTGGTTCTTCTTTTTAAGCGGGTATATAGATACATCAGCAGAGTGCCGGGAGGATTGAGCGCAGAATTTACAATCCTCACTACACAAGCCGGCCTTGGCGTTTATAATATTACACAATTCAAATTTCGAGCCTACAGAGTCCCTTCTAACCTTATCTGCAGAAGAAACCAGTTCCAGTAAGGGCGCATCTAACAAGAAATTTACATCCACTTCTTTCACATCATTCTCCACGCTGTACGCTATACGCTATCCGTTATTATTGTACCGCCTGCGATGATATTATCATCACTGTTATACAGCACAAGTCTTTGGCCGTGGCACGGCGCAAATTGGGGCTGGCCAAACTCAACTGCCATATCGGTTTCGCCAACACTGACAATTTTACAGGGCTGCGGATCGCCATACGAGCGAATCTTGCCGGAAACCAGTCTGTCCGGGACAAGTTCCTCCGGTATAAGAACATTGATTTGGCTCGCCATAACGGTACGCCAGCTTACCTGCTCCCTCGTGCCCAGTGCAATGGTATTTGTATCCGCATCTATTCTGCCCACGTAAACCGGCTTACCGGTCGCCAACCCCACACCGCGTCTTTGACCAATAGTATAATTGGCGATTCCTTTGTGCGTGCCTATCTTGTTGCCCTGCATATCTGTTATCCTGCCGGATTGATTCGCCTCGTTCTGTAGGCAAGCTGCCCGATAATCACCTTCACCGGCAAAACACAATTCCATACTCTCGGCCTTATCAGCAACGCTCAGGTTTAGCTGCGCTGCAATTGAGCGAACCTGCTGTTTCGTAAATTCATTTAAAGGAAGAACAAATCTGCCAAGCTTTTCTGCAGCAATACCATACAGAAAATAGCTCTGGTCCTTGCTCTTATCCGTTGCCCGACCGAGCCGAGCCTGTCCGGCAGTCTTATGCACAGCATGCCTTACGGCAGAAACTTTTGCATAATGACCCGTGGCAAGATAGCTGATTCCAAATGTTGCCTGCAAAAAATCCCATACTAATGAAAATTTCAGCAATGTATTGCAGTCAACACAGGGATTAGGAGTTTTGCCATTTGCATAAGATTGACGGAACGGCTCGATTATAAGCTGTTCGAAAGCTTCGGCAACATCAATAAAATAATGGGGTATATTTATTTGGTTGCAAACAAAGGCCGCATCCGCTCCACAGCAACGGTTTACGCTGCCGTTACAGGGTACGGGGATTTTCATTGTAACGCCCAGAACATCCCAACCGTTTTTGGCCAGCAGATGCGCAGCGACACTGCTGTCAACACCGCCGCTCATTAACACCGCTATTTGCCTTGAATGCGCCTTTTCAGGCGCCCAGGGCGAAAAACTCGGCGGCAGTAATTTAATATTCCATTTACTAACCGTCATTTTTCAAGATATGTTTCTTGAGGAATTGGTCTTTGGCAGAGTAAAGCTGAATTTGGACCCGACGCCCTGCTCACTATCCACCCATATATTACCACCATGTCTCTGGACGATTTGTTTGGCTATCGACAGTCCCAGGCCCGTGCCGTCTTTATCAACCTTCCTGGCATTGCTGGCTCTAAAAAACTCATCAAATACTTTATCAAGCTCATCCTTAGGTATGCCGATACCCGTGTCGGCAATCTCTACTAAGACAGAATCGTTCTTCTCTTTCGCATTTATCTCAATGGTTCCATTTTCCGACGTATATTTAATTGCGTTAAGCAGCAGATTTGTAACCATCTCTTCAATGGAGAACTGATTGCCAAAGATTTTATCCACTGACGGTTCGATATTATGTTTTAAGGTTATCGATTTGTCTTCAGCCTTAGTCTCCACAGCAGCAACAGCGTTGTATATAGTATTTCTCAATGAGAAATCATCCATTTCAAATTTATCGGTCAGCCGCAACTGCGTCAGCTTTAACAACATCCCTACAAAGCCGGCAAGCTTTTTAGTTCGGCTGTGTGCACGGTTGATAAAGTCAGACTGCCTCTGACCGAGCGGGCCGACCAACTTATTGGCCACTACGGCAAGACAGCTTTGTATAGCTGTTAAATGGCCCTTGATGTCATGGGTAACACGTAACACATACTCATCCTTTATGCGGTCTTTTTCCCGAAGCAACATATTGGCCTCTTTATGGGCCTGTTCAGCCTGCCTGAGCCTGATGGCGATGTAACTGGTCATATATACTACTAAATATAATGCTGTTGTGAAAACGAAGAAAGTCCCAAGAACATAAAGGCCGTCTCGGTGCAGGCAACGTGGCACAAATCCCCGCAGGCAATAGTGTGGTATGACTTGCAGATATTCGAGTAATATCAAGAGGCCAAAAAGCAAAACAGCAAACGTAGCCTGCAAATAGCTTTCCCGCACCGAAAGTAAAATGCTTGCTATTATCATATGAAATATGAAGTAGAAAACAAATGGGTTTTCAATCCCGCCGGAGAAATGCAACAGAACCGTTAATATCAGCAGGTCAGCGGATATTTGGAAGTTAATTATTTTCTTTACCGCTGCGAAAGGTACTTCATTATTGGCTCTTGTAAAATGATTTAACAGTAACAACATGGTCACGTTGTACAGAGCGAGGAGTATTGCGATACCGTAGAGGGCAAAATCCTGCAGTGCTATGGCTAAAACGTTACTGCAAAAACAGGTACCGACTGCGACGGATACTATAGCTATCCATCTGAGCCTAATCAGCCAGTAAGCCCGTTGGACGAGTCTGGTATTTTGAGGTACTGGTTCCATGTCAGGCTTTTTTTGACAGGAGTTTCTTGACCTCAGCCAGTAAAATTTCCGGCTCTACGGGCTTGTCCAGGAACCCATCCACCGGCAGCCAGTTTGGGTCTCCTGCCGTCGATTTGAAATCTATACCGGTTCTGTCCTTGACCGCTGTCAGCATCAGAATAGAGGTATCTTTGAACTCGGGGTCTTTCTTCAACATCCTGGCCATTTCAAAGCCGTCCTGCCATGCAGACATCATAACGTCCAGTATGACTAAATCCGGCTTATTGGTCCTGATTTTTTCCATACCCTCCGTTTTGTCGGCAGCTGTGAGCACAGTATACTGCTCACTTTCCAAAATGGCCTGGAGTGCCTCGGTAATATCCTGGTCATCATCCACAATCAAAATCTTTGCGTTTTCCATAATTCACCTCACAAAATTTCAAAAAATCCTCTGAGCAATATAATCAATACCCACCGCCTTTAATTCCCTAAAAAACTTATGCCTAAAGAAACGGCAATCATAATGTGGGCAATAACAACCGTGTTCACCGCGAAAAGAAATGCTTTAGGATTATCATAATTTTTCTCGATACTGGTTATGCTTTTCAAAATCCACGGAACCGTTACGACAGCAGCTATTGCTAATAAAGGAATTGTTTTTAGAACAACGCCTAAAGTTAAAAGTATAAACAAACCCGCTAAACATAACTTTAACAGCACTATCGCTTTTTGCTTTCCAAGTCTAACCACTAAATTCCGTTTTCCCACCAACATATCCTGATAATAATCCGGTATTTCGTTAAGAACAGCCAGACAAAACATAGACAACCCACAGACCAGGGAAACAAAAAACGGCACGAATCCAATCCTTTCGGTTTGAATGTAGTAGCTGCCCAGAACCATAACAGGCCCATAAGATAGGGCTATTACTAACTCGCCCATTCCCCGGTACGCCCATTTCAGCGGCGGACCAACATAAAAATAAGCGCCTAAAAATCCTAAAAAGCTAAACAAAAGGACCGGCCAACCTGTCTGTAAGGCCAGATAAACCCCGACAATAAAAGCAAGGCCAAGAGCTGCGATACCAAGGGTGAAGAAATAATTTGGAATATCAGGTTTTTCCTGAGAAAAGATTCTGTCCCCGCCCTCCTTGGCGTCAAAATATTCATTAAACAACTCTACCGCGACAAGAACAAGGGAAATGCCCGCAAATCCCCACCAGAAACAATTCCAGTTTAGCGACTTATGCAAACCAAAAGCAACCGCCTGCCCTAAAAAGTAGGGAAGTATGCCGGCGAAAAGAAAGAACCGATATCTTATTAGTCTTATCAGGTTCATTGTTAGGGGTTTGTAGTTCGATTCACTATTCACAAATCACGATTCACTATTCAGTTCTCTCCAGTTGTTTGACTCAGCTAAAAGTTTCGGGTCAGCAATCACTTTCCTGGTGAACTCAATTACCTCTGGATTTTGCCATGCCTTTTTATAATTTTCCCAAATCCGGCTAAGACTTTCTTTCTTCAAATCCCCGCAGATAAAAGGTAATGGTCCTATAAGTTTAACTTTGCCGTTGGGTACAACCAGCAAGGACGCCGAGGGGGCCTCCAAGCGATATTTTAATTCTTCAATCACATCGTAAGGATAATAATAGACCTTCATTTTCCCTTCGTAGGCAGCGGTTTTTTTCTGTAGCACGTCAAAGAATTTCTCATATTCTTCCTCGGACGGGCACAGAATATCCCAGTTTTTCGCCGCCCTGCCAATCCGCATTGTTTTGCCCGTATAGAAGCCGTAAGCTCCCATCGAATAGGCCATATCTATTGCATCGCCTATTTCGTGGATATTGAATTTCGTCGGAACAAAAACAATTTCGGTATTGACGCCGTAATTCACAAGATGCTCGCAGGCTTCTATAGCTTTTTTCCAGTCGCCTGCCACTCGCAATCTCTCATGGGCAGCGGCCGTTGCGCCGTCAAGGCTTACCTGCACGCTCCTCAGTTTCAACTCTGCCAGCTGTCCGGCGACCTTTTCATCTATAAACTCGCCGTTAGTTTCTATCTTGAGACTTATATTATTTTCTCTGATAAACTTGCAGACGTCGAAAATATAAGGACAAAGCAGCGGCTCTCCGCCTGAGATAGCCATATAAGGGATATTCAGTTCCGCTATTTGCCTGCAAAAGTCAAGTGCCTGTTCTTTGGTCATCTCATCCGGCATACTGTGGCCGGCTTCCTCACAGCAATGCAGACATCCTAAATTGCACGCTGAATTAATTTGCCAGGCGATAAAAAGCGGGGAGTTATAATCATCGAAACTACTACCTTCGAGGATTGCCCGTAACTGCTCATCCGGCCCCGGATTAGTCAAACGGCTCAATTTATTATTATCTTCGACTGCAATACTCATACTTGCTCCTGTACACTTTCGCAAATTATGTTGCTTGATTTCAATTGTTCGGTAAACTCGACAACGTCTTTTTCGATATTTTTCATATCACCCTCATAGCTATTGCCAAGTGTACTCACAATCTCAGGTAAATCTTTTCCTTGTTCAATTAATTGCAGAATCTGCCCGCCTATCTGGTCGGTTATAAATATCTTTTCGGTCAGGGTATCGAACACCACCGTCCCAAATTTCTCTTTCCTGATTTTTGTATGTTCAGTAAAGTTCATTCGCGCCTCTCTTTCTTTACAAAGGGCATAAGCGCACATCAGCATAAGCACAGAAGAATACTTCTGATTTGACTTATGCACCTGTAACTTATGCACTTCGATTGATTATTGGCAATAATCAATTATCAATTAAGTGAACCTGATATAGGGCTGTGCCATTACTTTGCCGGAAACATCTTCGAGCTTTGGCTTTTGCCATTTCTTCTTTACATTACCTTCTTTCGCCTGGCTGACGGCAGATTGTCCTGTGTTAATTTCTGTTTGTCTCTTTTCCATATTTACGTCTCCTTTCCATCCGTTTTTATTACATTTTTTTATCGCACATCTTTAGAAGTAGTCCATCGCTCTTATTTTCTTAAGCTCAATTTCGTCATCCTGTTCAAAGCGGATAAAGCTTTCAAACAGCTCTTTAACCTCTTTATCGACCGGCTGCCGCAGTACCTGCCGATAAAACTGTATCAGGCATTCGTCAAACTTTATAGCGGCATCCAGTACCTCTGCGGCGGTGGCCTCCGGGGGCAGTTCGACGCCCTCAAAACTATGACGGTCCGCTCCCTGCGGCTCATATCGCAGAGGAGTATGACAGATACGATATATCTGCTCGGCAGTCTCGATAGGCAGCTTGGTCAACGCTTCGTGTGTCCGCCACCTGTGGCGACTCATATAGTCAGCCAGCAACCTTACTCCCTCTCTGGTGCTCTGCTCCGAGACCTTTGCGTAAAACTCAGCCAGCATGCACTCAAATTTCTCGACGTGTTCGAGCACCTCCACTATCGTTATTACACCCATTCTGCGCCTCCCTTAGAATTCGTCATAAAAGACATCATCCGAGCGAACACCTTTTTCCTCAAGAACTCTTGTAACCGCCTCAATCATTGGCGGCGGTCCACAAAGAAACGCCTGCCGCCTGAGACCCGCCTCCAGGTGCTTATCAACCGACAAATGAACGAACCCTCTCTCTCCGTCCCATCGTTCTCCTTCTCCCAGTTCGTCAGACAGCGCATAGACCACGTGAAAGTTAGGATGCTTTCGGGCCAATTCCTCGAACTGCTTGAAGTAAAAGACGTCGTAAGTAGTTCGGCATCCGAAAAACAGCCAGCAAGACCGGTCAGGCCATCGGTCATAAAGGGTATAAATAATATTCTTCATCGGCGCCATCCCGCATCCTCCGCCCACGCAGACAATCTCGACGGATGGGTCCTCATTCAGTTGAAATTCCCCATACGGCCCTGTAAAGCTAACAGCGTCTCCCGGGTTCAAGTTATGCAAATAGGTTGAGCCGATTCCGCCCGGCACCAGCCGCACGACAAGCTCGACTATATTGGGTTCATACACCGGCGAACTAATCGAGTAGGCACGGTAAACAGGCCCATCCGCTGATGGCGCCTGAACTTGTATGTATTGCCCGGGCCGGTGCGAAATTTCCGCAGGTTCTTCCAGACGCAGTCGTATTTCCTTGATATCGTGCGTCAGCTCACGGGCACTTTCCACCGTAGAGGCAAACATCTTGACGTTCAAAAGCTCTGCGGGTATACGAACATATATATCTTCACGAATCTTAACCTGGCAGGCCAAACGCAGTTTTGCCCGAATCTCTTTACGGGTCAGATACGGCGTTTCGGTCGGCAGCACCGGCCCACCGCCGCTTGTCACGGTAATCCTGCAATGCCCGCACGACCCTTTACCTCCGCAGGCCGAGGGTATGAAAATCTCATTGGCATAAAGGACAGAGAGCAGCGTCTGGCCGCCTGCAACCTCAAGCGGCTTTTCGCCGGCATTAACATCGAGCTTACAGATGCCGTAGTTAACCAGGAAACGCTCAGCAATCATTAACATCGCCGCCAGCGCCACTGTCAATCCTGCAAAAGATGATACCGCCCACAAATAAATCATAATTAGCGTCCAGCGTTTAGCGTTTAGCGTTTAGTTTTCTTTTTCTATCCGCTATCCGCTATCCGCTATCTCCTATTGTATTGACACCATACCCGCAAATCCCATAAACGCCATAGCAAGCACACCGGTAACAATCATTGCTATAGGTACTCCCTGGAACGGCCCGGGAACGTCACTGTAGCTCATTTTTTGCCTCAGCCCAGCCATAAGAACAATTGCCACAGCCCAGCCAAGCCCCGCACCAAGACCAAATCCGACAGACTGCATAAAAGTATAATTGCGGATAATCATAAACAAAGATGCTCCGAGTATAGCACAGTTAACCGTAATCAAAGGCAAAAATATTCCAAGCGCAAAGTACAGTTTTGGGCTGAATCGCTCGACAAACATTTCAACGAACTGCACAAAAGCTGCGATAACAGCTATGAAGACGATATAAGTCAGATGGTCAAGGCCCAGCGGCACTAATACGAAATGATAGATTACGAAATTTAGTATCGTAGTCAGTGTCATAACAAACGTAACCGCTGTACCCAGCCCCAGAGCCGTCCCAATTTGGCCCGAGCAGGCGATAAACGAGCACATACCCAGAAAATTGGTCAGCAGTATATTATTGGTAAACACCGCCGCAATTAGTATCACCAGCGCAGATGTCTCATTCATCATTTATTCTCCGCCGTCTCTTGGCCTTTGAAAACATTGAAAACCGCGATAACAATACCTAATGTAAAAAACGCTCCTGGAGCCAAAATCATTAGCTGATTCGGCGTGTACCATTCGCCGCTGAGTACAGGGTACCCCATAACCTCTCCGGTACCCAATATCTCCCTGAACAACCCGATAATCGCCAGCGCAGCAGCATAGCCAAGACCATTTGCCGCACCATCCACCATAGACAGAAGAGGCGGATTTTGCAGAGCAAACGCTTCAGCCCTGCCCATAACGATACAGTTGGTTATTATCAAGCCGACGTAAGGGCCGAGTTGTTTTGACATATCCCAATAGAAGGCCTTGAGAAACTGGTCGAACAGTATAACAAAAGTTGCAATGATAGCAACCTCGGCAATCATACGTATCCGATGCGGCGTTCTATTTCTCAGCAGAGACACAAGCAAATTTGAGCCGACACAAACAAAGATAAGCGCCGCTCCCATAACAAGTGAGTTTTCCAGCCGGTTTGTCACAGCCAGAGCGGAGCAAATACCTAATATCTGAATCGCAAGGGGATTGCTTGTCCAGACCCCGTCTTTCAGTGTCAGCAAACCTTTGCCTCCACAAGGCCCCTTAGCTCCGCAGGATAGACACGCTGGTGGTTGATTATTAGCCATTTTCCCGTACCTCGTATTTCAAAATCAAATATCAAAAATAAAAAATCAAAATTACATATCAAAATGCAAAATGTCACTGCGAGAGAGCGAAGCGACCGAAGCAATCTCTATTTTTGAATTTTAATTTGTCATTTTACATTTTGCACTTTGATTTTTGATTTCTTTCCAGCAATATTCTTTATAACCGCATTGAGCATTGCCTCGACCTTATCACAGGTCATTGTTGCTCCAGTTATAGCATCTACTTCATTTTTATTGCGTGCCCCTTGCCCGCCACTGCGTCTGATGACAATACCGGCCTTGCCATCCTCACCCACTATCGATTTACCTATGAACTGCTCTCGAAACGCCGATGAAACTATCTCGCCTCCAAGGCCGGGCGTCTCTTCCTGCTCGTAAAAGGTTATACCACGAATCGTTTTCATATCCGATTCCAGGGCCAGAAAACCCTTGATTGGCCCCCACAACCCCGGCCCTGCAAACCGCACCGCAACCGCCTGCGGTTTGCCTTTGGCCTGCGGCGGCAAATACTCATAAACAGTTACGCCCTCCCGGTTTTGCTCACGTATATTGGTCTTGAATATTTCGAGCAACTGCTTAGCCGAAGCGTCCTCCTGGAAAGGGACCTTTAACGCAGCAAGAATATTTAAGACCTCTTCGGCCCTAGCGTTAGCTGCCTTATATGGAGCCGTAAAGTTGGCCGAGGCCGTCAGAAGCAAAGCACAAACGGTGCCTAAAACAGCGGCATAGCCAAGTACGTAAAGATTACTCTTCACTTGCCAGCCTCCTGAAACGAACCTTAAAAACAATCTCATCAAGAATCGGCGCAACAATATTGCCTAAC
>CAJVYK010000057.1 GCA_913009865.1 uncultured bacterium | reverse complement strand
CCAGCGACGTTTTGCCAACGCCGGGCGGGCCGTAAAATATCAGACTGCTTAGTTTATCGGCATCGAGCATTCTTGTAAGCAGCTTACCCGGCCCAAGAAAGTGTCTTTGTCCGACGAATTCATCGAGGTTTCTCGGCCTCATCCGAACCGCCAGGGGCGCCGCTGAGGCTATATTGGCTTTTTCAGACCGACTAAACAGTGTTTCCTTACTCTTGTTCCCGCTCATCAACTATATTATACCCAAGTACGCAGAACTGTCGAAGACATATTTTCAATGCGATTTTAGCCATTTCTTGAGCTTCTTCTACCCAACCGACGCAAAAAAAAATAAAAAAATAAACTTTTTTTATTTGATTTGTGCTTGTATACAGATACACTTTTTAGATATCTGGCAGGATGATTAGTTATGCCGGATATTACGTTTTGTGTGGAATACTGAGAAAGGTCAGGTAAAGGTTTTTTTAAGGAGATGATTATGAACAGAAATGGAATTTTAGTAATTGTCGTGGTCTTGTTGAGCACGGCGGGTTTCACCCAGGCCCAGGATGGTGAACTAAGTGGAACTGTCGATGTTACTTACCTGAGCAGCTATATCTGGCGCGGCTTCGATTATTACGCAAATGACCACAGCGCTATTCAAGCCAGCATCGACACGGACCTGTATGGCACGGGCTTCGGCGTCAAAGTCCTTAGTGGAAGGGCCATTTCAAGCGGGTTCGAAAATTCCGAGGATTTAGACGTTACCTTATATTACAGCAACAGTCTTTTTGAAGGTGAAACTTACGTTACTAACTACAAGACCGGCTGGGTATATTACGGCTACCCGGACGAACCCAGAAGTGGAAGCGCCAGCGGTACGGCTGCTGATATGCAGGAAATCTTTGCGACCTTTTCATGGCCGGAGATTTGTCCTGAAGGCGTTGTCCCAAGCTACACTGCCGTTAGTATGTGGCCATCCGAAGGAGAATCAACCGTCAGAAACAATGGCGGCTGGCTGCATATCTTCGGACTGGGCTATGATTTGACCGTGCAGGGTCTGACGCCGGATGTCCCGGAGCAGACGCTCCGTCTCTCTGCATCAGTTGTTTACAATGACGGCGCCGCTCCCGGTACTGTCTCAACAGGTGCAACCGTGGACCACGACTGGTCACATGCCGTTTTTGGCGTCTCAACGGATTTTGACCTCGGCGACAATCTTATCTTCACCCCGGGAGTTTACCATCAGGTGTCTATGGACGATTCGGTCAATACAGAGAACGAAACCTGGGCCAGCTTGAGTATGAAGTACGCATTCTGATGACCTCATTTTTGCGGGGTCCCCAAACGCTATAAGGAGCGTTTTGGGGTTTCCTACAATAAGTCACAAAATGGGAACCCTAAAACGAAGGGGTGATTTTTATGTAACAAAAAAGGCCGGTTTTAGAACCGGCCTTTTTGCTTTTATTCTACCACTCGCAGGGAGGCGTTAGAGCACTTTAATATTTTCTGTTCGCATTTAGGCCGTCGTGAGGACGAGGCTGGCAAATAAGATTGCACAGCGATATTGAAATATTGCGAGCAAATCTGATGCCGCCAGCCGAAGCTGCAACAGGCATAAAGCGAACACGAAAAATTAAATTGCTCTAAATCGCTCTGCCGGCAACAAACCTGCCCGTTTCAATCAGGGCTTGTCTGGCCTTGCATTCTTCCAGGTCGGCCAATGCTGTAATTGCTTTTGTAACAAATTCCTGTGCCTGGCTGCGCGCATATTCCAAACTGTCATAGGACATCAACATCTCCGCCAGGGTCTCTTTACTTTCCCCTGCGGTGCTTAACTTTTTTATCACCGCACCTTTTTCGCTTCTCTCCACTACTCTTAACAGATGTATTACAGCCAGGGTCAGCTTATTTTTATCAACGTCACTGCCAAGCGTTTTGCCCGTTTTGCTTTCCTCGCCGATTATATCGAGTAAATCGTCTGTAATTTGAAACGCAATGCCGATATTCAAACCAAAACGGGCAAGCGCCTGGGCCTGAGTTTCGGCTGCCTGGGCTAAAAGGGCGCCGAGAAAACAGGCACTGCTGAAAAGAGCGGCACTTTTCTCAGTGATTATGTCGATATATTCCGACTCACTCAACTGCCAATTCTGCCTTTGAATAATCTGGGTTAATTCACCTTCACAGGTTCGAGCAGTGGCAGTGGCAATTACCCTCTGGAACCGCGGCTGCAAATCGGTACACATCTCGAAAACTCTGCTTAATAAAAAGTCACCCAGCAAGACGGCGGATTCGTTGCCCCAAAGACTATTTACCGTAGGCAGTCCTCGCCGCTTCTGCCCTTCGTCTATAACATCATCGTGTAACAGCGTGGCATTGTGAATCATCTCCACAATCGCTGCAATACGAATGTGCTCGTCTGTAATTTTACCACAGCAGGCGCCGGCAAGCAAAACCAGACCAGGCCGAACCATCTTGCCGCTACAGCTGCTAAAAGTTTCGAGCAAGCGGCTGACAGAGGCACTGCAACCGAGCAATTGCTCATCAACCAGCTCCTTTACCCTGCCTAACTGGCTATCGATAAGCTTAAAAGCGTCGGATATGTCGGTATATGTGTTCATAGTTTTGGGTGTTGAGTGCTGAGTTTCGAGTTACAACCAAAAATTAAAAACTCAACATTCACAACTTTTTTCCGTGGGCGTATTTGAAGAATTTTTTTCTCAGCATTTTCGTAATAGGTCCCGGCTTGCCGTCGCCAATAACCCTGCCGTCAATCTCAACAACGCCGATGACCTCGGCAGCAGTGCCGGTGAGGAAAAACTCATCGCAAGTATATAAATCAAATCTCGTTAGATTTTTTTCAACCACCCGCAGGTTTTCTTCCTCGGCCAATTTGATAACGATGCCCCGCGTTATCCCTTCCAGCGCACCGGCTTGAACCGGCGGCGTATAAATACAGGAGTTTTTTACGATGAAAATATTATCAGCGGTCGCCTCGGCAACATATCCTTCGTGGTTATACATAACCGCTTCGGGCACGTCTGCGTCCAGCGCCTCAATCTTGGCCAGTATATTATTTAAGTAATTTAAGCTCTTAACCTGTGGTGGAACCGCAAGCGGATGATTGCGAACCGTTGTTGCACTGATTACCTTAATGCCTTTTTCGTAAAGTTCTTCCGGATAAAGCTGAATATTATCAGCTATAATAATCAATCTGCCGTCCTTGCACACCAAAGGATTTATTCCCAAAGTTCCCACTCCTCGCGTAATTACCAATCGAATATAGCCATCAGAAACAGCGTTAGCTTCAGCGGTCTTTTCAACCGCCTTGATAAGTTCCTCTTTGCTCATCGGGATATCAAGGCGAATCGCCTTAGCCGATTCATAAAGTCTCTCTGTGTGAGCTTTGAGTTCAAATATCCTGCCGTTGTAAACACGAATACCCTCAAAAACCCCGTCTCCATAAAGCAGACCGTGGTCGAAAACAGATATTTTAGCATCCGTCTCGTCAACAAGTTCGCCGTCAATCCAAATTTTCATTTGCCTAAAAATCCTCGTATCTCATATAAATCCGAAACTCGTATTTCGAATTTTACTTTTACATTATTTTACCGTCAGTCAATGTTATTATCCGCCCGGCCCTTTGTGCGATTCTTTCATCGTGGGTTACCATCACAATCGTCTGGCCGGCCCTATTCAATTCTTCAAAGACCTTTAAGATACCATTTCCTGTCGCAGAGTCAAGATTTCCTGTCGGCTCATCGGCCAAAAGCAACCTCGGCTCGTTCATCAAGGCCCTGGCGATGGCCGTCCTCTGTCTCTCTCCGCCCGATAACTGGAACGGTTTATGATTAGCCCTTTGGCCTAAACCAAGCTGGCCGAGCAGTTCTCCGGCCCGGTTTTTCGCCAATCTTCGGCACGCAAGCCAGCCGAGAATGCTTTTGCCCGCCATTGTCGGCAGGAAAACATTTTCCAATACGCTTAATTCGTCCAATAAATGATAAAACTGAAAAACAAATCCCACCATTTTATTGCGGAATTTATTTAATTCACTATACGATATCCGGCTCAAATCCCGCCCTTCGAACTTCACAACACCTTTATCCGGCCTGTCCAATGCGCCCAATATATGCAGCAGCGTACTTTTCCCGCTGCCCGAGGCCCCGACTATTGCAATAAATTCACCTTTCTTTACAGCCAAATCGACTCCTTTGAGCACACTAACATCCGCCGCCCCCATCCGGTAAGATTTGTAAAGGCCTTCAGCCCTTAATATAAAATCGTTTTCGCTCATAACTGACTCACTTGTAAAGTCTCTACCGGCTTTAGTCTCGCCGCCTGCCAGCTCGGAATAAGCGCACCAACCAGGCAGGTAACAATCGCTGAAAGCATAATACCTGTCAAAACTTTCAAATCAACAGCGTTGGGAATATCACCGATAGCATATATCGTTCTATCCCATAACTGAAACTTAAAATGCTCGAACAACCAGTTTTCTATCCTGTTCATTTTGAGCAGAAACAGCCATCCGGCAAACAGGCCGAGACAAGAGCCTAAAAGACCCATCAAAAAAGCAAAACCCGCAAATAATTCGATAATATTTACGCTCGAAACACCTATGCTTTTTAGGATACCTATGTCTTTGCTCTTATGGCTGATAATCATATAAAAAACAACAAAGATAATAAAAACAGTCGTAACGCCCACAAGGACAAACATTGCAATCATCATTGTCTGTTCCTTTTCCATTGGCGCGATGAATGCACGTCTGTAATCTTTCCAGCTTTGCACGGTTACTTTCTCTAACAGTCCTGCCTTTTTTTCACCGCCTTTTTCTTCGGCGAACCTCTGCCACAGTAAAGCGACTTTTTTACAGCCATTCTCAAGCCCTACATTCGGTTTAAACTTTATATGAATGGCGTTTACTCTTTTGTCGGGCCCGGCCATACCGCAAAGCAATTGTGCCTGTTCGAACGGCAGGTAAACTAAGGAACTATCCACCCGGGCCAGGCCGCTGTGGGAAGTGTCACTATAATAAAAGGTTTTCGTATTAACCATCCCCGTCCCTGCTTTGGCCAAGGCGCCTTTTGCGGTCAGAGGGAAGCAGCTCACAGTAAGAGATGTCTTAGCAGGGGCGGCTCCGTAAGCATATTCACCCTTGACATCACGGGTCAGCCACAGGTCAATCCCTACCACACAGCCGGCAAGATTAGGGTCATAAATCGGCTCAAATGCTTTCGATACGTCATCTCTGCGATAATGCAGCGTTTTACCAAAACCGGTAACCTGACTGTGCCTGACCGGCTCAATTCCCATAATCTCAACGCCGATGCTGCGCTCCGTCCCACCCGGACTTATCAGTGCGTAGCTTTTTATCACGGCGGAAACGCCTTCGATGAAATCGGCCCGCTCCAGTATCTTCATAAAATCTTCATAATACGCAAAGCCCACCAGCGATTCAGTGCCGATGACACAGTCACCAACAAAGCTGTGATTCTTCTGCTTGAAATCAGTTACCAGCCCGGTCATTACGGTCATCACCACAACCACAATAAAAACGCAAAGTGCAACGGCCAAAAATGCCAGATAACTGATGCGTTTCCTGAACAAGTAACGAAATGCCAAAATAATTTTATACATTTATGGAACTATTTATTCATATCTCAAGATATCGACCGGCTTGGTCCTTACAGCAATAATCGCAGGTATCAATGCTCCGCTGATTGCGGCTATAACCGCCAACAATACGATAGACAAAGCCGAAGCCCAGTCAATCTGGCTGGGTATCTTACTGAACATATACACGCTGCTTTTCCAGAGCTTGAGCCCGAAAATTATCCTGACCCACTCTTCGATAGTATTTATATTCTTTGTTACAATACAACCCAGTATTGCACCGAAGCCGGAGCCGATTATTCCAATACAGGCGCCAAAGCCGACAAAAACAGAAGCCACCGAACTGCTTGCCCCCCCGCAGCTTTTTATTATTGCGATGTCCCTTTGCCTGGTCTCGACAATCATATAAAATATGCAGAAAACCAGCAGAACCACACTGCAGCTTATAACACCGAATATCAATAACAGAATTCCCATTTGCTTTCTAAACTCTGCAACGTACTGGCTCTGCAACTGCTTAGCTGTGGTAATAGTGGTCTGTTTTATAAGGTATGGACCCCAACCAAGCCGCTTAGCGGCGAACCGCTGCCATACATCCCGAATCTGTGCCAGACCGTCTGAAGCCCGGACACCATCGGCAAGTTTAATTTGAATCTGGCTGGCAATTAAACCATCTTCGTTGGGATACAAAACCTCTTGTAATTGTTCTATAGGAAGATAAATAAACTTTTTATCAAACTCATAGACCCCCGTGAACACAATATCCAGGACTGTAAATTTAAGAGTTTTCCTTTTAAACTTTTTTTCCCCACCGGCCTCTGTCTCCATCACCGCCCCTGTTGTAAGGATAACCTGTTTGCCGATAATCGTTTCCGCCGAGTCAAAATCATATTCATCAGTTTTTTCGTTCGGCTTTGCCACCACCCCGATTCCCACAAACCCCCCAACCCTGTCCGCAAAGCCGGGCACTTCAAAAGACGGTTTTTGAGCCGATTTTTTCTGTTTAAGCAAAAACTGCTTAAAGCCGGTTACCCTGACTCGCCGTGCCGGCTCAATCCCCCAAACATTCACCGCACGTACGTTGCCCCCGCCCAGATGTAACAGGCCCTGCCCCGACAGCATTGCCGTTGCCGCCTCCACTGCACCGGTTTGCTCCAGCCGTTCGATAAGCAGGGGGTATTCTGCAAACCTGACCGGCGGAACAAGAACAACATCACCAACAGCTTCAACCGCACTTTGCTCGAACGCATTGATAAAGCCGGTAAACAGGCTGGAAACAATTATCAGCAGTGCAGAAGACAGAGCTACTGCGGCGATACTCAAAAATACTATTTTTTTCTTACGCAGGTATCGCAGCCATAGAAATAACTTCAACATTTTTTTGTATCTCGCGTCCTGCAGACCTGGTGATGGAGAATTATTCTTTACTTGTCTTCTTTCTTAGGGTTGGAAAGAGTATGACTTCGCGAATACTTAAAGCGCCGGCCAGAATCATAACCAATCTGTCAATACCGATACCCAGTCCTCCCGCCGGCGGCATACCGTATTTCAAAGCCGTTATAAAGTCGGCGTCCATCGTTGCCAGTGATTCTTCCTGTCCGCGAAGCTGGGTTTTGAAGTTGTCTTCCTGAACGTCAGGGTCGTTCAGTTCCGTATAAGCGTTGGCTAATTCCATCCTGCCGATAAACAATTCGAACCGTTCGGCATATTTAGGGTTGTCCTTTTTGCGTTTGGTCAGCGGGCACAGCGCCGCCGGATAATCAATCACGAACGTCGGGTTGACCAGATTATCCTCAACGACGGCCTCGAACAGTTTATTGATAACTACCGCATCGTCGGTATCCGCTTCGCCTAACCCAAGCTCACGGGCCTTTGCCCTGACAGAAGCAATATCATCAATATCGCAGCCGCTGTACTCCTTCAGCAATTCGGCATATTCAGCCCTCCGCCACGGACGTGTAAAATCGATGGTCTCATCATTGAATTTAACATGGTCGCCTTCGCAGTATTTTTCCACCAGCACAGAGATAATCTGCTCGGTCAAATCCATCATACCAAAGTAATCGGCGTATGCCTGGTATAGTTCGAGCATTGTAAATTCCGGGTTGTGCTGTTTGCTCAGTCCCTCGTTGCGGAAATTTCGGTTTATCTCGAAAACCTTTTCCATTCCACCGACCAGCAGTCTTTTTAGAAACAGCTCCGGCGCAATCCGCAAAAACAGGTCCATATTCAAACTGTTATGATGCGTTATGAACGGCTTTGCAGCGGCTCCGCCGGGTATTGTCTGCATCATCGGCGTCTCAACCTCCATAAAACCGCTGTCTTTGAGAACTTCACGAATTGTAGAAATAATAGCGCTTCGTTTTTTGAACAGTTCCATCACTTCAGGATTAGCCCACAAGTCCACATACCTCTGCCTGAAACGGCGGTCAATATCCGAGAGGCCGTGAAACTTCTCCGGTGGCGGCAAAAGCGATTTGCTCAACAGCGTTACATTATCAGCCCATACAGTAATCTCACCGGTTTTGGTTTTGCCCAGCCGGCCGGCGGCGCCGATTATATCGCCCAGCTCGAGCAATTTGGCAAGTGTCCATTGCTCGCCCATCTGGCTTTTGCTCAGGCCAATCTGGATAGTTCCGCTCCAATCGCGCAGGGTAATAAAAATCAATTTCCCGATGTCCCTCAGCAGGACAATCCTGCCGGCACACTTGGCCTGTTGAGTATCATCACCATCCTTAAATCTGTGCTTGATATCTTTTGCCGGCTCGACCCCGTCATATCTGCCGCCGTAAGGGTCGATACCTAATTCCTTAATACGAGAGAGCTTCTGTTGCCTCTGTCTTTCAAATTTGTTTGTATCTTCTGTGTTTGCCATAACAAAAATCAAATATCAAAACTTGATCCTCGACACCCATTCTGATTTTGCACGAGTATCGAGCATCCGGTATCACCTTTTACATCTCGGATTTTGCTTTTTCTATCAGTTTGCTTTTAATAACCAAAATACCAACCGCCAACTGCGGGTCAGTTGCGACGGTCTCCTCGGTTGTATGCTTTTTCAGCGGCGCAGCTCCGTTGTCATGGTCGGCTTTAACCAGCACGTCATTATCCCTCTGCACGTCAATCATTTTTTCAAGCTCGTCGCTTCTTAATTTGATTTCGATATTCGGTCCAACTCCCCAATCGCTCCTGCCCTGCTTTTCCATTACATCCCGGCTTTCAACCCTTTGCCCCGAAGGTAAATGGTAATAGGCCATCGTATATTTCAACTGTGCACCGCCGCCGGGATACTGGGTTATCCCCTGAACACTGCCTTTGCCGTAAGTCCTTTCACCCACTAAAACAGCTCGCTTATGTTGTGGGTCCGCCAAAGCTCCTGCCACAATCTCGGAAGCGCTGGCAGAGCTGGAATTTATCAGCACAACAATTGGATAATCAGGATGGGTTTTCTCCTTGCGTGCCGATGCATAAGTCCATACTCCGAAGCGTGGGCGGGTGCTGACTATCAAGCCCTCTTTGATGAACTTGTCGGTTACCTCAACGGCACTATTTAAGAGTCCGCCGGAATTGAATCGCAAATCCAGAATCAATCCTCCTTTTGCCATGCCTTCTGCCTCGAGCCGTTTAAGAACCTTTTCCAGGTCTGAAGCAGTTCTCTCGGAAAAGCTGGTAATACGGACATAACCGATTTTATCTGCTTCATCAATCATATACAGCCATTTACCCGCTTCGCTTCTTTCCCAGCCGAGGATTGTCGGAACAGTTATCTTAGCTCTTGTTATGATAATATTCCTGGTCTGCTCCTGGCCGGGGCGTCTTACCGTCAGCGTTACCTTTGTGCCCGCTGGGCCGGTAATGCTGCGAACCGCACAGACAAGAGACATATCTTTTGTCTCAACTTCATCCACCGCTTCTATCACATCCCCCGCATCAAGACCGGATTTGTATGCCGGCGTATCAGGCAGCAGACTGGCTACTGTCAACAGTCCTTTTTGTTTTGAAATCACTATGCCAATGCCGGTAAATTCATTGGTCATTATCTTTTCAAAATCCTGCACTTGCCTGGGCCAAACCATAACCGTATAACGGTCGAGCGCAGACAACGCTGCATCTGTAAACTGTGCAATCAGCACCGTACCGGGCAATTCGACAGTGGTTGTGTTCAGTGCCAGCACTTTTTCAAAAACCTCTATGAACTTATCCTTACTGAATCCTGCAGCTGACCGGTTTACTTCATCCAGTATTGCTTCCAGACCTGCCGTCCAGGCCGAAAGTCGTGTCTCGTCACTGCTAACTCGTGATTCGGGTAACGAGCGACTAACAATGGGCGACGAGTTCACCACCTCTGCCAGTAATTCGCAGCGTCTGATAGCTTTGGTTGCCATTTGGCGATAATCAATAATACTGACGTAATTAAAATTCAGAGCGCCAATCGCCCGAATAAACATCTGTTTCTTTACAGTCTGGAAACGTTCCCTGCTGGTCTCACAGGGGCTGTCCTGAAAAGAGGCCACAATATTGGCCTTTTCCACAAGCTGCTCGGCATAATCGGCATATGCCTCGTTGTCCGGCTCAATCCGCTCGGCCAGCCACCAGTAGCAATTCGTATATGCGTCAAGCCATTTGCCTTTTGACTCGAATTCAGCGGCTTTATCTATCGCCTTCTGAATGGTCTGCTTTACGAACTGCTCAGACAGAAGCTGACGCTTCTGTGCCTCATCAGCAAACTCGCACACCCTGGCAATAACCGCAAGCACCTTTGGAATATCATTTACATCGTTTACATCATTTACATCATTTACATCGTTGGCGTCTGCAGCGGCTCTAAACTTTTCCAGTTCAGCTAATCGTTCTTCGTAAGCGGCCTTTTTGGCTGCCTGTCGGCTTTGCTCTATTTTTTCGTACTCGGAAATTATGTTTGTGAGCCGGGTAATAGCTGTACTTTCGGACTCTTTGCTTCCCCCAAGAAGCTCTCGTGCGGCTGCAAAGTCTCCCTTATATATATTCGAACAAACTTGTTCGATTATTGAAGCAGTATGCCCCACGACTGGCGCTGAAACCGAGTTTGGTTCCGCCGCACTTTCAGACTCTCCTGCAAAAACCCAGGCGGGCGCCGCAAGTAAACTGAACAACAGAAAGACCGCTAAAATTGTGAAACATTTTATATTTTTATATCTCATTTGGATTCTTACATTTTAATTTATGCCATAGGCGTTTTTGATTTCTTTAACTGCACTCCGCTGCCTTTCCGGCACATCCTAAAATATGCAGCTTATGTTTAACCATATCTTTAATAGCATCCCTGCCCGGGCCGAGATACTTACGCGGGTCAAACTCACTGGGCTTTTCGGCAAAAACCTGCCTGATTTTAGCGGTCAGAGCCATCCTCAAATCCGTATCGATATTGACCTTGCAGACCGCCATCTTTGCCGCCTTGCTGACGGCCTCTTCCGGCACACCCATTGCGTTTGGCATATCGCCGCCGTACTTGTTGATAAGGTCTTTGAACTCGGCCAACACACTGCTCGATCCGTGCATAACCAGCGGGAATCCTGGCAGTTTGTCTCCAATCTCCTGCAGAATATCGAAAGCCAGCTTCGGCTCTTTTTTGAACTTATAAGCGCCGTGACTGGTCCCGATAGCAACCGCCAACGAAT
>CAJVYK010000056.1 GCA_913009865.1 uncultured bacterium | reverse complement strand
CAAAACCTTCCTTGGCGATTTGCTTGTTTTGCTCATTCTTGATTGTATACAACAATCAAAAACAGCGCGCCAGTTTAAAATAGGTAATTTAATAAGGTTTTCTACAGAGCACTCCTGACCCCTTTTCCCCCCGAATCTCGATGCTGGATAGAATAGTAAAAATGCTCCTGACCCCTTTTCTCTGACCCCTTTTCTCCCTTTTCTCGAACCTGATTATCCACGAAACCAGTTGACTTTTCCGCTGATGCTGTTTACTTTATGAGAGTATTGGCGGGCTTTATTCGACCAGTCGGAAAAAGAAGAACTCAAATACAGCGTTATCGTGATAAACAAATCCAGCGAGGGACAAGCCGTCCAATACGGTGATGGTGGTGCTGTAAAATGGAAATTGATGAGATATTAGACAAATGGTTCGATGAAACTTTTGCAATGTACCAAGAAAAAGTTCATCCTCCCAAAAAAGTTGACCTTCTTATGATGGGAGTGTTGCGATATTCAAGGCATTGCTCGATTACAACATTTTCACTCTTGAGGCAAGAAGCAAAATTATCTTCAATGGTATTATTGAGGGCTTATCTTGAACTTTTTATAAAGCTCTGTTGGTGTCTGATAAACAACCCAACCTCCCAGAAAAATCATAAAGATGAGGCTTATGCCAGATTCAGGCGATGGGACTTTAAGAGGCTAATAGAACAGAAGAATGTTTTGACAAAGGAATTAGAAGTAATAGAGGGAAGTTCAAATCCAGATGCCTTCAAAGTCAGAAAATCAGAAATCTGTAAAGCTATAAAAAAAGTCGACCGTTTTATAGCAGAAAATAAAGCGAAAGGGTTGAAATGTATCCCGCCTATATGGCAAATGTTAAAGGAAATCTCTGAAGAAAAAACTCAGCATCACCCTGAAGACATTCTGCGAGTTTATCCAAAGCTATACCAAAGATTTAATAAAGCCGTTCACCCAGATATGGACTTCATTCGGAAAATGGTAACGAATACAGGAAAGGCTTATATTTGTAACTGTGATGTTAATGATGATATACAGGAATTGAAGCTCTATTTGCTTTCTATGTCATGTGATATAAATCGCAAGATAAGAGACTTTTATGGTTGGGATTCAGCAGAAATGCAAAAGGAATATAATTTAATGGTTAAACAACTGAATGGTTAAATTTCCTCAGTGCTGTCTGTGGCAATAATTCGTATTGCGTGATGCGTATAGCAAACTCCGCCCAGAGGATGGAGCTAAACATAACAACGTAAACCCCGTTAGAAATTTTATAACGCTGGAAATTTCTAATAGGGTTGACATACCAGACACGGCGTAATATATTACGTGTTTTTCCGGCGGAACTTTTGCTGTATTCCCCCTCGTGTAAACGGTTCTGTATTTTATGAAAATTGAATAATAATATGGGAAAGCAGACAAGAAGAGAGTTTTTGAAGACGATAGGGCGGGCAGCGGCTTCGGTGGGGACGCTGTCGATACTGCCGTGCCGTACCGGTATGGGCCAAATAACAGGGGCGAAAAGTCCGCTCGGGGACGCCTTACGGCGAAAACAGCCCAATGTCATTTTCGTATTAACCGATGACCAGGGCTTCGGCGACCTCGGCTGTCACGGTAATCCGGTTATTAAAACCCCTAATCTTGATAAATTTGCCGGCCAAAGCGTGGAATTCTCACAGTTTTATGTCTGCCCTGTTTGCTCGCCAACGCGGGCCAGCCTGATGACCGGACGATACAATTACCGTACAAAAGTGGCGGTTGCAGGAGGCGGATGGGGAATGATGGCACCACAGGAGGTTACGATTGCTGAGACGCTACGAGACGGCGGTTATGCCACAGCGATATTCGGTAAGTGGCATCTGGGCGATAACTATCCTATGCGGACTATCGACCAGGGCTTCGATGAATCCATCGTACACAAAGGCGGCGGTATAGGATACCCGGACGACCCGCCGGGGAATAGTTACTTCGACCCCATACTGCAGCACAACGGCAAGCCGGAGAAGTTCAAGGGCTACTGTATGGATATTTATACCGACGCCACGATAAAGTTTATCGAGAACAACAAGGACAGACCATTTTTCGTGTATCTTTCCACCAATACAGTGCATACGCCTTTACAGATAAGCGATGAGTATGTTGCTCCCTATAAGGCGATGGGGCTGACCGATAAGACGGCCAGGGTGTATGGAATGGTTACCAATATCGATGACAACTTCAGTCGGCTGCTTGCAAAACTAAAAGAATCTGGCTTAGAGGACAATACGATAGTTATTTTTATGAGCGATAACGGCCCATCTCAGGGCGTTGTGGAAGATGACCGTTATTCGGCGGGGCTGCGAGGCCTAAAGGGTATGGTATATGAAAATGGTATTCGTGTGCCTTGTTTTATTCGCTGGCCGGCTGATTTCAAAGGCGGCAGGAAAATTGACCGAATCGCCGCACATATCGATATTATGCCGACTCTGCTGGAGGCCTGCGGGCTGGATAAGCCAAAGGATGTGTTGCTCGACGGTGTCAGTTTAATGCCGCTGTTGCGCGGTGATGACCGGGACTGGCCGGACAGAACGCTGTATTTTCAGTGGCATCGCAGGCCGTTTATGCCGCAGCTTTACCGCTGCTTTGCAGCTCGCAATCAAAAATATAAACTCGTTCAGGCGCAGGGCCTGGGTGGTATAAATGATGCCATAATGAGGTCATATAAACAGATTTGCCGGGCGCAGGGCAGAGAATATAACCCCCCAAAGAACAGAAATGAATTCAGGTTTGAGCTTTTCGATATATCCAAAGACCCGCTCGAGAAAAATGATATTTCAGCCGAACATCCGGAAATCGTTGCGAAAATGAAGGCCGACTACCAGAACTGGTTTAACGATGTTACCACCACGCGGGGCTTTGACCGGCCGGAGACGATTCTTGGCACGCCTTATGAAAACCCCACTATGCTGACGCCGCAGGGCTGGCGCAGGGGAGGATGGGCTGTTCAGATAGCTAATACCGGCAAATATACGATAACATTGCCACGGCTTACAGGTAAAGCACTGACTGTGGGACGAGCATATATCAAACTTGGCAAGGTGGAGTTGAGTAAGGACTTTGAGAAGGGCACAACTGAATTTAAGTTTGAGAATGTCGAACTCCGAAAAGGTTTGGCTGACCGGCTCCAGGCCTGGATCGAGCTGAAAGGAAAGAGGGTTACTGTTAAATACGTTGATGTGAAACGGCTGGATTGATATGCTGAAATATCGAACATCATTCGATGGTTCTTAGAGTTATATGGGTTTAGAATTACAAAAGGAGATTTTTGACGATGGCAGAAAAAAGAGTTTATTTCTTCGGTAACGGTAAAGCTGAAGGCAATGCAAAAATGAAGGAACTTTTGGGCGGTAAGGGTGCAAACCTGGCGGAGATGACCAATCTTGGTGTGCCGGTCCCGCCGGGCTTTACTATCGCTACGAAAGTGTGCAGAGAGTATTACAAATCCAAAGGAAAATGGCCAAAGGGACTGGCTGAAGAAATCGAAAAGAATATTGCCAGACTGGAAAAAGTGATGTCTGCCAGACTGGGCAGTGTCGATAGGCCGTTGCTGGTCAGCGTCAGAAGCGGGGCGGCTGTGTCTATGCCGGGTATGATGGATACGGTGCTTAACCTGGGGCTAAACGACGATGTGATCGAAGGCATTATTAAAAAGACCGGCAATCCGAGATTTGCTTATGATATTTACCGCAGGTTTATCGATATGTTCGGCGATGTGGTAATGGGCTGCGACCACGAGCACTTCGAGAAAATAATTCATACGGCCAAGGAAAAAGCCGGAGTCGAACTCGACAACGAGCTAAGTGCCGACCAATTAAAAGAGGTTGTCGCCAAATACAAGAGCGTTTACAAAAAACACGTGGGCCAATTGTTTCCGCAGGATGGAAGGGTTCAGTTAAAACACGCCATCAATGCCGTGCTTGGTTCATGGATGATTGACAGGGCGGTTAAGTATCGACAGCTAAACAACATTACCGGCCTGCTGGGCACGGCTGTGAATGTTCAGACGATGGTGTTCGGCAATATGGGCGCCGACTGCGGTACCGGAGTTTGTTTTACCCGTAATCCGAGTACCGGCCAAAAAGAGTTTTACGGCGAGTTCCTGATGAATGCACAGGGTGAAGATGTTGTCGCAGGTATCAGAACGCCTCTTCCGTTGAAGAAGCTGGCGAAAATAATGCCGAAGGCCTATAAGCAGCTTACCCGCCTGATGACTAAGCTGGAAAGACACTATAAGGATATGCAGGATATGGAATTTACCATTCAGGAGGATAAACTCTATATTCTGCAGACGCGTACCGGTAAGCGAACCGCTGAATCTGCGATTAAAATTGCCGTTGATATGGTTCAGGAGCGACTTATTCCCAGAAAAGAAGCTGTCAAGCGGGTAACTCCGGAGCAGTTGGACCGCCTGCTGCATCCGCACTTCGACCCGAAGGCCGAGCGAAAAACAATTGCCAGAGGTCTGCCGGCATCGCCGGGCGCTGCGGTTGGACAGGTCGTATTCTCTGCTGACACCGCTGAGGCCTGGAAAGGTAAAGGTAAAAAGGTCATCCTTGTTCGGATTGAGACCAGTCCTGAAGATATTGGCGGTATGGATGCGGCGGTTGGCATCCTGACGGCTCGCGGCGGTATGACAAGCCATGCGGCGGTTGTCGCACGCGGGATGGGTAAATGCTGTGTGGCAGGCGTAAGTGCACTGAATATCAATTACAAAGCCGGCAAGATTACTGTCGGCAAACTGACCGTCAAAGAAGGAGATTGGATTAGTCTTGACGGTTCCACCGGCGAGATTATGACAGGGCAGTTGGCTACGGTGGAGCCGACAATGAGCGGAGACTTTGAGAGATTTATGAAAATTTGTGACGGTGTTCGCCGGCTCGGCGTCAGGACAAATGCCGATACGCCGGGAGATGCCAGGCGTGCCAGGGAATTTGGCGCCGAAGGTATCGGGCTTTGCAGGACTGAACATATGTTCTTCGAAGGGCAGCGGATTTGGCCGGTACGGCAGATGATTTTGGCAGCAGAGGATTATACCCTGATGCTCGCTGAGCTTGATACGGCAAAAACCCAAAAAGAAAAAAAGGCGATTGAAAAGAAATACGCTTCTGCTAAGAAGCAATTCGAAGGTGCGTTGAAGAAGCTTCTGCCGTATCAGCGGAGTGACTTCGAAGGCATATTCAAGGCGATGGCCTCTCTGCCGGTAACGATTCGTCTGCTGGACCCGCCGTTGCACGAGTTTCTGCCGCAGGACAAGCACAACCAGGCCGAAATGGCCAGGCGGCTTGGGGTTAAGCCGGCTGTTGTTAAGAAAATGGTCGAGCAGTTACATGAGTTTAATCCGATGCTCGGCCATCGCGGCTGTCGGCTGGCGGTAACATACCCGGCTATCTACCGTATGCAGACAAGAGCGATTATCGAGGCGGCGCTGAATATCAAAAAGGCCGGCACGATTGTTCTTCCTGAAATTATGATTCCGCTGGTGGGCTCGGTTAAAGAATTGAAGCTGGTTAAGGACCAGGTTGTCGATGAAATTGAGACAGTCTTTAAAGAAAAGGACGCCAGGATTAAATATATGATTGGGACGATGATTGAGGTGCCAAGGGCCGCCTTGACCGCTGATGAAATAGCCACCGAGGCGCAGTTCTTTAGCTTCGGGACAAATGACCTTACGCAGATGGCGATGGGCTTTTCGCGGGACGATGCCGGCAAATTCCTCGGTGATTACGTCAGCAAGGGCATTTATGCCGCCGACCCGTTCGCCAAGCTCGACCAGGAAGGAGTCGGTAAACTGGTGGAAATGGGTACGAAGCTCGGAAGAAAGACCAGGAAACAATTGAAGATTGGTATCTGCGGCGAGCACGGCGGTGAGCCGGACAGTATTGACTTTTGTCATCGAATCGGCTTGAACTACGTATCCTGTTCGCCGTTTAGAGTGCCGATTGCAAGGTTGGCTGCTGCACAGGCGGCGGTGAAATAATTGACTATTGATAATTGATGTTAAATAGACAATAATCAACAATCAATAATCATTAATCAATAATCATTTGAACGGTGAGAGTAGCTCAGCTGGTTAGAGCACTGGATTGTGGATCCAGGGGTCGCGGGTTCGAATCCCGTCTTTCACCCTTATGAAAAAAGGGCTAAGCCCTCCTCCGAACAAGGGCTAAGCCCTCCTCCGAACTTAGCCCTTTTCTTGTTTACCGAAATACCGAAAGCTGATTATTTTCTGCCTCTGCGAAGCAGCAAGGCGCCGAGGCCGAGCAAAACCATTGTCGCCGGCTCGGGCACAATCACGAACGCCAGGTCAATAGATTCGCCCTGATTTGGATGGCCGTCGGGATAGCGAAGCTCGTTCCACACAATACCATTATTGATTGCCGGGTCAGCCCAGACTGCGTCGTCGTTCCAGTGCTCAGGCGAACTCTTCCAGCCGAACTGGCCCCCGGCCCCGAGAATCGGCAACGCTTCAACGTCCAGCCAGTACACTATAGGATTTGACTCCGTTCCCTCTTGGAAAAAACGCTCGCCCGACGGGATATGGAAGTTGTACTGGAACACAAGTTGCTCGTTACCCGGCAGGTACTCTCCCGTATCGGGATTGTACCACGCCTCGCCTTCAGCGATTCCCCAGTAATGTCGCCAGCTGAACTCGCCGAAGCTGCCGCGGAAAGTTCGTTCCCACAATAGTTCTCCCGGCATGCTGTGCGACTCGGCAGTAGAGGGAATATCTGAATGGATACTCAGGCGAAAGTCCAAAAGCCCGGGGTCAGAAGTCCGAGTATCGGAATCTATGGGCGGTTGGTCGTTCTTCCAGGAACCCCAGATATGGACATCCGTTATCTCGCCGGGCGCTGTGCACAGAAAGTCGTCCGCCAGAACATTAGGGGTGGTTGCGTGAACGTCCATTCCCTCGGAGGTCAGATGCGGCAATTGCACCCACTTGGCAGGGTCGCCCTCATTCCAGTCGCCCAGCGCCGTCGTACTTGCGAATAACAGAAACAAACTTGTTAAAAAAAGTAACCTTTTCATAATTACCTTCTCCTAAAATTGCGTTCTGCGCTTTTTTAGGAAAGCCAAAACGCCAATTGCTATGAGAGAAAAACTCGTCGGCTCGGGCACAGTAACCGCTGATTCGCTTGACTCGTCAGGCAAGGCGATAACATGCGCACCGACGCGAATAGTGCAGGTATTCAATCCGTCAATCACGTCTTCGAGTGTGCCGTTAATTTTTAAGGCGAAAGTGATTCGGACCCATTCGCCGGGATTTACGCCATTTTGGGGCGGAGCAGGATCGCTATCAAAAGAGAAATCCTCATCTGTCACAAATGAAGGTTCAAGCGTATTGCCGCTGGGTAAATTATGTGGTGTTGCTGACCGACTAAATGATGTTCCCGGCCCATCGGTTATCCCGGCAACGTCTGAAAACGACCCGACATCAAAGTAAATTCTTGCGATAGAACAATCGAACAGGCTTTCATTGTAAAATGTAAAGTCAACCCGGCCTGCCGTTCCATTAGAAACTTCGACATACAAAGCTATATCATTACTGTCATAGAAACCGCCGTTATCCGTAAAGATTTCGATGGGGTATATGTAGCCGGCGTGCAGAGGGCGAGCAGATATCCCAAGTACAAAGGGGAAAATAAGGCCGAAGAGAAGAAACTTTCTACTCATCATCCACATCCTTTTTCGAGATACGGACTTGTTCGTTATAGAAAAGTCACTCTGTAATAAATTCATTATCGTTATCACGGCGATATAACAGCCGTGTTTGTTTTCTTGCTGGGCTTGTCTAACTTCAGTTAGTGTTGTGTTAAGCTATCAAACCCAGCGAAGAAGAGGAGAGAGAGTTCTTCAGCCTTGGTACTACTTATCATTATCACGGCAAAGCCGTGCCGGCTTTCTGCCAGGCCTGGCAACCTCACTTGAGGTCATCAAGCCCAGCTTGGGGGGGAGAAAACTCCTTGTGAGCACTTACCACGTTAATAAACTCGGATAAAGCTTTTAGCCGTTTTCCTTTTAACGGGGTTTATCTTTTCACGGCTGGACTTCCCGGCCTGGCCCCCTGGGGCCAGAGACACGAAATATCCGCCGTGCTTGCTCTCAACTGCGTTCAGCAATGTGTTAGTGTTACATCATTAGAGCCGGCTACTTTATAATTTTCTCTTTTTCGTAACGGCTCTTTTTACCTTCAGTGGATGATATTGCTTTTATGGAGACAATATCTTTGAGCCCAAGGACATTAACGACGGTTTTCTGAAAGAGTTCGTCGCTGGCCTCATCGGTCAGAACCGCAGAGGCGCCAAGACTTCGAGCTGCAATTTCCTGTGCCCTGTCGTTAGCCCTTACGAAAACTATGGTTGGGATGTCGGGCTTTACAGCTCTGAGTCTCTTTAGAAACCAGCCATCCTCCATATCATCCAGGCCCCACTTGCTGATAACGCTGTCAACTTTTTCATTTCTTAAAGAGCGAGCAGCCTCAGCGGCAGACTGCATTGCTATCAATCGAACCGGCAGTTCCCGCAAAACTTCGTTTTTGCCATCAAGGCCAACCGTTAGCACATTTGCCTGTACGAGAACTATCATTTCGTTTCCCAAATTTATTTATCTTCCGTCTGTTACAGTTTCATCTTCAGTCGCTTTGCCTTGCTGTCCTAACTTGCGTTGTTGTCGTAACTTACCTTTATCGTTATCACGGCGGTGTAACAGCCGTGCCGGCTTTCACGCTGGGCTTACTGCTGACTTTGCATCAGCAAGCTCAAACCCAGCGAAGAAGAGGAGAGAGAGTTTATCAGCTTTAATACACACGTTGTCATTGCTGCGACAGTTGCATCCGCTGTTAGCTTGCTCTGTTCACTAATTTATAAAGCGAAGCGTGTGCCAGAGTTTTGTTTGGTGATAAAATTTTTTTAAGTGCTTGTTTTAACGATAGTTACGCATTGTAAATTTTTGGCCGGCTTTTGGGATGGCTGGAAGAAAAAAGGCCATTACGGTCACTAAAGAGTGGTAATTATTGCGGCAAGTTTCTATACGTCAGCGTGTTAGAAAACAATCGGCCGGTTTGGTCAGTGGCGGCCAAATTGGTCGGTGATAATCGGCTCGAATATTTATAAGCAGGCCCGTTTAATTGATTCCTTCCACTCCGCTCGGGACAAGTATTGACTATTGACGATGGTTCGGCTTCGCTCACCACAAGTTTGGGGTTGAAGATTGTTACGTCTGCTGGTTTTTATAGTTACTTTTCCGTCAGTAAAATATACAATTAACGGGTATGAACGAAAGCAAATTAAAAACCGCTGTACTTGGTCTCAATGACAAAGGTCAGCTTCTGCTCGAAGCGGTAGCCGGTATCGATTGTTTCCAGATTCAGGCGGTCGCTGATAGAGACGCCGACCTGGCTAAAAGAATCGCTCAAAAATACGAATGCAAAGAATACGATGACTATCGCCGGCTTATAATAGAAAATCAACTCGATGTGCTGCTGGTCGCCGCTCCATTGCACTGTTGTGCGCCGAATATACAGGCGGCGATGAAAAAAAAATTCAATATACTCAAACTTGCACCATTAGCGAGGACTTTCGAAGAAGCTGTGGAATTTGTCCGGCTCGCTGAGGAGAACGATATAAAATTTGCCGTTGCAAATACCAATAGATTCGGAGGGCCCCCGGCTGCTTTGCGACAGTTTCTGCGGGAAGGCCGAATGGAACAAATTTCTCTGATAACCGTACATAAGATTGTGCCTGCCCATGCTTCCACAGGGGTAAACTTGTCTCCGCGAAAGCGGGGAGCAGGTATCGACAATGAGCGAAGCGGCACCTGGCGGGCCGACCCTAAACTGGCCGGCGGAGGAGTGCTGCTGCATAACTGTTACGCGATAATCGACCAGTTAATCTGGAATTTTGGCACGCCGCAACAGGTTTATTCACTAAATACCAACACCGCAGGCGACAGGCAGCAGAGGCGTTATTTAACAGAGGATGCTGCGGTGGTAACGATGAAATTTACCGATACTATTATTGGCAATCTGGTAGCGTCACGATGTATCGGGATTGGGCGGGAACAGGAACTTTTGAAGGTCTACGGCAAAAATAAAATTCTAACAGTCAGCAATACACGATTTAATGTCAGTGACCATCATGGGCAGGCAGAGAAAGAATTGAAATATAAAGACGATGAGCTTTGCTGTATGAGAAAATTACTGGAAAATTTCGCTCTAAGTATAGTATTGCCCGATAAAAACAGGATTTGCAGCAGCAGTAGAGAGAATCTGAAGAATATGGCGGTTATTGAATCAGCTTATCTTTCGGCACGAACGGGTATGCCGGAAGAACCGGGAAGAATACTCGAAATGGCACATGTCGAGGCGGTAAATATTTGGCCGGAGCATAAATAATAAATAATAAAAATAAGCGTTTGACAAATAGTATAGTAAGCAATAACTTATCACTGTAAATCGCCAGCCGTATTATTGTTTAATTATTTTGGAGGCCTTGGTATGGAAGACAGTAAGAAAAAACCGATTATGATAGGAGTTGTTGTAGTGTGCATAGTTTTGGCCGTTGCAGTAACTTACAAGAGGAGTTCCGAAAGCTCCGGCCTGGAGAGTTTAGCAGGCAAATTGGTATGGGTCAAATGCCGTAATGCGGACTGTGGAGCCGAGTATCAGATGGATAGCAAAGATTACTACAAGTATATAGAAGAACACACGACGGGGTCGTTCACACCGCCCTTGGTTTGCAAAGAGTGCGGAGAGGAAAGCATTTATTTAGCCGTAAAATGCCCAAAGTGCGGGCTAGTCTTCTTCGAAGGCGCTGTTAAGAACGATTTCTCAGATAGATGTCCCAAATGCGGCTTTAGCAAAACAGAAGATATGGCGAAAAAAAGAAAACAAAACCGGTAGAAGGTAACGAACAAAGCAGATGCACGGCAATGCTGATGAATTCCAGCGGTCTCCTGGCTGAGCCGGCAATGCTGGGGCGTTATTCTGAGAGGAGATATAACGATTTGAATGGTTGATTTACCGCGCCCAGCCTGTTTGCAGGCCGGGCTTTTTTTTTGCGGAGAGCTAACAGTGTTATTCGCAACTCAAGATACCGGTTTTAATTATTTACTCAAACTGACCGAGGCCAGTTTGAAAAATTAAAAATCAAAGTGTAAAAATCAAAATTGCGGAATCCCGACGAACAGGCTGTGTCACAATTATATCACAGAACATCTATTCTCTTTGCTATCTCAGCAAAATTACAAAATTCATTCGTTAGTAGGTAATATCAAGCCCTTTTCACGAACTTCCGCTAAAATATAGGTTCTT
>CAJVYK010000055.1 GCA_913009865.1 uncultured bacterium | reverse complement strand
CTTCTCACCGGTTAATCTTTTCACGCTTTACGTTTTTGTTGGCCGACTACCCGTACCTTTAAGCCGGCATCGGTAAAAATTGACTGGTTTATATTTACTTCTCGCCACTGCTCATACGTAGGCCTGAATTCCACACCTGCGCTTTTGTACTTTCCCGCAGCGGCTTTATTATAGGGCAATAACTCCACGCAGGCAAGACCCTGTAGATTGCGAATTGCCGAAGCGATGGCAGAGAGGTTCCGGTCGGTGTCGGTTACCTGCGGGATAAGCGGGACACGGATTATGAACGGCTTGGCCATAGTGCTCAAAATTTTCAAATTGTGCAGAATCGGTTCATTCCCGGCGCCGGTATGATGCCGGTGAGCTTTTGCGTCTATCAGCTTGAGGTCGAAATATACAAGGTCTGATTTGCCGGCCAGCAGACGGAAATCCTCTTCGCTGCCATAGCCGCAAGTGTCCAGGACTATATGAATATTATTGAGCAGCTCTATTACTTCGGCGACAAATTTCGTCTGGCAAAGCGGTTCGCCGCCCGAAAAAGTAACGCCTCCTTCGTTGGTACGCAGAACCTCGGCCTGGCCGTTGAGGATGGCGGCTAATTCTTCCGGTGTATATTCTTTGCCTGCTATCCTTTCACCGCCTGAACCGCACATAACCTGCGGTTTTGACGAGATGCCCTCGGGGTTATGACACCACGAACAAAAAAGCGGGCAGCCCTTCAGAAAGACCGTGGTGCGAATGCCGGGGCCGTCATGAACGGCAAATTCCTTTATGTCAAAAACAGTGCCCATAACGGACAATAGAAAAAAGATGAATTCCAGTCAAGTTTTTTTGACACCTTTACATAAAGATATTAAAAGCGTATAATAGTATGATGCAAAAGCTGGGTTTGACAACACATTTGACCGAGCGACTCCAAATAATGAAACAGAGGGTGCGCGATGGGACACACAAAAAATTCCGTCAAGCCCAAGCCCCGGATGTACTTACCGAATGTGAAGCCGAACAGCTTTCCTGGCCCAGGCGTATGTCCCGGCTGACACGGCGAATGTGTGAAGCTGAGCGGCCTTGTATCGAGCCGGATGAAAAAATCGTTTTCACACGGACCGTCCCCGAAGTTGCTCACATTTATTCACCCCTGCAATGGAAGCAGATTACCGCCGCCGGCTCACTGCACGAATTAGGGCCAATCAGCAATATTTGCGCCAACTGGGGGCACGTACTTTCGCAGGGTCTCTCAAAGCGAAAAACAGTGGCGATGGATACGCGCAGGCGATTGGCCGGCGATTCTGAGGCCGTCGAGTTCCTGGACTGCGCTATAGAAGCTATTGATGCTGTCCTGGCTTTAGCGCAAAAACACGCTCAGGCGGCACGCCGGATTGGCTGCGAAGAAATCGCTGAGATTCTGGAGCACGTGCCGGCGCATCCGCCGCGAACCTTTCACGAAGCGCTGCAATCACTGCGGCTCTTGCAGGCCGTGGTCTGGATAAGCTCGCACTACCATGTCGGCCTCGGCCGGTTCGATCAGTATATGTGGCCGTATCTAAAGGCGGACCTCGACACTTCCCGGCTGAATATCGCCGAAGCCGAAGAGCTGCTCGCTGAGTTCTTTATTTCTCTCAATAAAGACAGCGACCTTTACCCGGGCGTTCAGCAGGGAGATAACGGCCAGTCCCTGATGGTTGGCGGGGTCAAGCGGGATGGCTCGGAGGGCGTTAATGAACTGACATGGATGGCGCTGCGTGTGGCGTGTGCGGCAGAGATGATTGACCCGAAAATAAATCTGAGAATTAGTTCCAAGACGGATCTGGATTTATTAGAGTTGGCGGCTGAACTGACCCGCAAAGGCCTGGGGTTTCCGCAATACAGTAACGACGATGTGGTAATTGGCGCCCTGGTTGAGCATGGCTATGATATTGAAGACGCCCGTGATTATACCGTGGCTGCCTGCTGGGAATTTATAATACCCGGAAAGGGGATGGAAATCGTCAATGTGGATGCTGTTTCTATGCCGGAGGCGGTGGATAGAGGTATCCGCAGCAGTCTGGCGGCCAAAGACGGCTTCGAGGGTATCTTGCGGCGAGTGGCCGAAGATATCGGCCGTCAGGTAAAGAAAATTGTGAAGATAAAATCTAATCTGATTTTGCCGCCTGCACCTTATTATTCGGTATTGATGGATGATTGCCTCGAACGCGGTCGGGACCTCTCGAAAGGCGCAAGGTACAATAACTATGGTATTCACGGGGCATGTGCGGCTGACGCCGCTGATGCACTTGCGGCAGTGAAAAAGTTTGTCTTCGATGAAAAAAGTATCGGCTTCGAAGAACTTCTCGAAGCGCTCGATAATAACTATGAAGGTTACGAATCGATGCGTGAAAAACTGGTCAGCGATGCGCCGAAGGTTGGCAACAACGATGACTATGCAGACAGTTTGCTTGTCAAACTGTTCGATTTCTTCGCCGATGCCTGCGAAGCGGTCAAAGATAACGGCAGGGGGGGGATTATCCGGCCGGGCTCCGGCTCTGCTATGTACTATCTCTGGCTGGCACGGGGAGAAAAAGCGGTCGGGGCGACCGCAGAGGGCCGTAAGGAAGGTGAGCTTTTCAGCGCTAATCTTTCTCCTGCGCTTAGCGCTGCGGTTCGCGGCCCTGTCAGTGTCCTTCAGTCCTTTTCAAAAATCAATTACCGGCGTATATGCAACGGCGGTCCAATCACTATGGAACTTTCAGACACCTTGTTTTCTGACAAACAATCGATGCGTAAAGTGGCTATGTTTGTGCGCAGCTTTGCACAGTTAGGTGGACAGCAGCTGCAGTTGAATACTCTGAATACTGAAACTCTCAAAGACGCCAGAAAAAATCCCCAGGCCCATAAGAACCTTATAGTGCGCGTATGGGGATGGAGCGGTTACTTCTGTGAATTGGCCCCTGAGTATCAGGATCAGATTATTGCACGACACGAATACAGGGTTTGAACTTGGATTTTATATAATTAAAGGGAATATGATATGTGCGGTATAGTAGCTTATCTGGGAAAAAAGATTGCACAACCAATTCTTGTAGAGGGACTGAAGCGATTAGAGTACCGCGGGTATGACTCGGCGGGCGTGGCGCTATTGGGTAGCGGCGCCATAAGGGTCAAAAAAACCAGCGGCAGAATCAGCGCACTGGAAGAAATTTTAGATGAGCCGGACAGTGCAGATACTCTCGGTATCGGACATACCCGCTGGGCCACCCACGGCGAGCCGAACACCATCAATGCACATCCGCATCTTGACTATACCGGAAAAATCGCCATTGCTCATAACGGTATTATCGAAAACTACGGTACACTGAGGAAGTGGCTGGAAACCAAAGGCACGGAATTTGCCAGCGAAACCGATACTGAGGTGATAGCAAACTTAATCGGCTATTTCTATGACAAAGGCGACGAAGGTGAACAAAAGAAACAATCCGACGGGCAAAACAAATTCGAATGGGCGGTTCAGCATGCTCTCGGTGAATTGCAGGGTACTTACGGGCTGGTGATTGTTTGCTCAGATTTTCCCGATATGCTCATCGGAGCGAAAAAGGGAAGCCCCTTGATTCTGGGCGTCGGCGATAACGAGTATATTCTGGCCTCGGATGCTTCTGCAATTGTGGAGCATACGACTCAGGCAATATACCTTGCCGACAATGAGATGATTGTTATCGACCCGAAGGGATTTCGTACTAAAACCATCGATAATGTTACTGTGGGCAAAGAGCTGAAGCAGATTGAATTTTCACTGGATCAGATTGAACTGGGTGATTTTAAGCATCATATGCTCAAGGAGATTTTTGAGCAGCCCAAGGCCCTGAGCACCTGTATGGGCGGCAGGGTTGACTGCCGAAATCATAGAATTGTGCTCGGCGGTATAGCTTCATATCTGCGCGAGCTGACACGAACTAAACACCTTATCCTGACCGCCTGCGGAACCGCTTTTCATGCCAGTCTGGTCGGTGAGTTTTTGTTCGAGCAGTTGGCGCGTATCCCCACGGAGACCGAGTACGCAAGTGAATTTCGATATCGAAACCCAATCATCGAAGACGGCACTGTGGTTATATCTATAAGCCAGTCCGGGGAAACCGCTGACACCCTTGCAGCAGTAGAGCAGGCCAAAGAGCGGGGGGCAACCGTGTTGGGCTTTGTTAATGTCGTTGGCTCTTCGGTTGCCAGAGCTACCGATGCCGGTATTTATTTGCACGTAGGCCCGGAGATTGGTGTCGCCAGCACAAAGGCATTTACCGGCCAGGTGGCGGTGCTGACAATGCTGGCGATAGAATTAGGCAGAAGAAAGCATATCAGCAGTGACCAGGCGGGCAGCTACATCGAAGAGCTTTCTCTGATACCCGACAAGATAAGCCGAATACTGGAACAATCCGACCATATTAAGCAGATTGCTGCGGCCAATATCGAGAAGAACAACTGGCTTTTCCTCGGCAGGGGCTTTAACTATCCGGTCGCCCTCGAAGGGGCGTTGAAGCTGAAGGAAATAAGCTATATTCACGCCGAGGGACTTCCGGCTGCGGAGATGAAGCACGGCCCGATTGCTTTGATTGTGGACGATATGCCGGCGGTCTTTATTGCCACAACCGGGCCGCAATACGACAAAATTATGGGCAACATCGCAGAAGTCAGGGCTCGCGGCGGAAAAACTATTGTTGTTGCAACCGAGGGTGATGAGAACATTAAACAATTTGCCGACCATTTGATTACCGTCCCTGACGTACCGGAACTTTTACAGCCGATGCTGACCGTTATACCGCTGCAACTGCTGGCATATCACGCCGCGGTGCTCCGCGGCCACGACGTTGACAAGCCCAGAAACCTTGCAAAAAGCGTTACGGTTGAGTAGTCGCTAGTCGCTCGTGACCACGAGCCGGTTTTGTCTAACATATCCAAACCTAAAGACAGGATAGAAACGAAAACCCGTAAAATTGAAAAAATCTTGGGATTTAATGTTGTCTTATTGGCCCAAATTCCTATAATTCTGAGAAGATAGAGGATGGATATAACTTCTGTTTTTTGACTTCTGCATTTACGTATGTACGAAATATGGTAGAAAGGAATAGATATGAAACTTAAACGAAAGTTGAATATGGGAATGGTTGGCGGCGGGCCGGGAGCGTTTATCGGAGAAGTGCATCGCAGGGCCGCTCGTCTGGATGGCGGAATCGAACTGGTGGCTGGGGCGTTTGACATCAATCCGAAAAAATCAAAACAGATGGGCCGGGAACTGCTCCTTGACCCTAAGCGGGTGTACCAGACCTACACCGAGATGATAGAGCGTGAACGGAAATTGCCGGAGGGTGAAAGGGTTGATTTCGTTTCGATTACCACGCCGAACAACTGGCATTTTCCTATCGCAAGGGATTTTCTCAAGGCCGGCTTCCATGTAATGTGCGAAAAGCCGATGACGCTCGATGTCAAAGAGGCAAAGGCACTGCAGAAAATTGTGAAAACCAGCGGCAAAGTGTTCGGACTAATGCATAATTACGTCGCTTACCCGATGGTCAAGCTGGCTCGGGATATGATTAGAAATAAGGAGCTGGGCAAGATTCGCAAGGTTATTGTGCAGTATCCGCAGGGCTGGCTGGCTACTCCTTTAGAGAAGACAGGCCAAAAGCAGGCCGCCTGGCGGACCGACCCGAAGCAGAGCGGCGGCTCCGGCTGTATGGGCGATATCGGTACGCACGCTGAGAACCTCGCAGAATACGTTACAGGGCTGAAGATTACCCATATCTGCGCGGACCTGACGACGTTTGTCAAGGGCAGGCGGCTGGAAGACGACGGCAATTGCCTGCTCCGTTTCGACAATGGCGCCAGGGGACTGCTGCACGCCAGCCAGATATCAATCAGTGAAGAAAACGGCCTGGCCATCTGGGTTTACGGCGAAAAGAAGGGCATTGAATGGCACCAGGAACATCCGAACAGTCTTTATGTCAAGCAGATTAACGGGCCGGTGCAGGTCTGGAAACGCGGAAACGATTATGTAGCGGCAAAAAGTCCCGCCGCAGCCCGTGCTACACGACTGCCCTCCGGCCATCCCGAGGGCTTTTTTGAGGCCTTTGCCAATAATTACTGCAACTTCGCCGATACGGTGCGGGCCAGTTTGCTCGGTCAGAAGCCCGACAAGCTGGCGACGGATTTCCCGAAAGTTGAAGATGGCGTTCGGGGAATGCTGTTCGTAGAGACGGCTCTGGCCAGCACTAAAAGCCGGCAGAAATGGACGCGGATGAAAGCATAAGAAAAAATGCAAAAATCAAAGATACCTATACCTAAGGCACAGGTGGCATAAATTAAAAATCAAAATTGTGGAATCCCGCACCCAAATAAATATCTTTTGCCGGACAATACTCATTGCTTAACAAACTTTGCGATTGTTGTGTTTTGGTGCGGGATGACTTCCGCCGTAAGGCGTCCCCAAGCGGACTTAATTTTACATTTTGATATTTGATTTCTAATATCTTTCTATGAAGGAGAATAACAAATGGCGAGATGTGTAACACTTTTTACGGGACAGTGGGCTGATTTACCATTGGAAGTATTAGCGGAAAAGGCAGCCGGCTGGGGCTATGAGGGGTTGGAGCTGGGCTGCTGGGGAGACCATATGGATGTCGCAAAGGCGGCAACAGATAAAGAATACTGTGCCAAACAGCTCGGCATCCTCAAAAAACACAATCTAAAGCTCTTCGCTATAAGCAACCACCTTGCCGGCCAGTTGGTCTGCGACTTGAATGATGACAGCCGAACCGATGGCTTTGCACCGGCTGATTGTGCCGGCGATGCGGAGAAAAAACGGGCCTGGGCGGTGGAGGCGATGAAGAACAGTGCAAGGGCGGCGAAAAACCTGGGTATAAGTATAGTCAATGGTTTTACCGGCTCGTCGATATGGCACCTGTTATACAGTTTTCCGCCGGTAACCAGCGAGATGATTGAAGCCGGCTTTGCAAATTTTGCGAAGATGTGGAACCCGATACTGGATGTGTTCGATGAGTGCGGTGTGAAATTTGCACTGGAAGTTCATCCTACGGAAATTGCCTTCGACATTGTTACTGCAGGGCGGGCGCTGGAGGCGGTAGGAAATCGTAAGACTTTTGGGTTTAACTACGACCCCAGTCATCTCGGTTACCAGGGCGTTGACTACGTCAAGTTCATCCGGACCTTTTCGGACCGCATCTTCCATGTTCATATGAAGGATGCCTGGTGGGGTCATGGCGATGGCACGGTGGGTGTGTTCGGCGGCCATACCGAGTTCGCCGACCCGCGCCGCTACTGGGACTTCCGCTCACTTGGCCACGGCGATATCAAATTCGAGGATATTATTGTCGCTCTCAACGATATCGGTTATAATGAGCCGCTTTCGGTTGAGTGGGAAGACAGCCGTATGGACCGTGAACATGGTGCGAAAGAATCGATGGAGTTTGTCAAAGCGATAAATTTCAAGCCCTCAAAAGTCGCATTCGATGCTGTGTTTGATAAATGAAACGGACGCAGCTAACGAGGCAAACCGAAATTTTAAGGAGGTTTTAACAATGTCACAAAAGAAAAACCTTAGTCGCCGCCAGTTCCTGGGCAGCGCTGCTGCGGCCGCAGCGGCATTTACTATCGTTCCCCGGCATGTGCTGGGAGGGGCCGGCCATACCCCGCCGAGCGGAAAGGTCAACTTGGCCTGTATCGGTGTGGGGGGTATGGGTACGAATAATATGAAGCTATTCCTTGAGATTGCAAACGTTCAGGTGGTTGCCGTCTGTGATGTCAATAAAGAAAGTTATGACTACGGCAGCCGTAACAGCCCTCATTGGAAGGGCAGTCCGGGAGGACGTGAACCCGCACGGCATACAGTGAACAGCTACTACGCCAAGCAAAAGCCGTCAGGTACGTACAAAGGATGCGCCGCCTACGACGATTTCCGCGAGATGCTGGAAAAAGAGAAAGACATCGATGCGGTAATGGTGGCCACGCCCGACAATGCGCACGCTGTTACCAGTATGCTGGCAATCAAGAAGGGCAAGCACGTCTATTGCGAAAAGCCCTTGACGCACGATATTTATGAAGCCAGGACGCTTACCGAGGCGGCCCGCAAAGCCGGGGTCGCTACCCAGATGGGAAACTGGGGTCATGCGCTGGAGGGACCACGCCTGATAAATGAATGGATATGGGACGGGGCTATCGGTGATGTGCGAGAGGTGCACACCTGGACTAACAGACCTATGGGCTGGTGGCCTCAGGGCGGGCTTAAACGGCCCACGGATACTCCGCCTGTGCCGAAAGGGATGGACTGGGATATGTGGATAGGCCCGGCGCCGTACCGGCCGTATAATCCGTGTTATGCCCCGCACGACTGGCGCGGCTGGTGGGATTTCGGAACAGGGGCGCTGGGCGATATGGGCTGCCATATAATGGACATTCCTTTCTGGGCGCTTAATCTGGGCCAGCCGATAAGTGTGGAAGCCAGCTCTACCGAGGTTAATTCTGAAAGTGGGCCGATAGCGTCCATTATTCATTACCAGTTCCCTGCACGCGGCTCAATGCCGCCGGTTAATATGACCTGGTACGACGGCGGATTGAAGCCGGCCCGGCCGAAAGAACTGGAGGACCGTCGGCAAATGGGTGACAAGGACGGCGGAGTGCTGTTCATAGGAGATAAAGGCGTGCTGATGTGCGGTTGTTACGGCAGGAATCCGCGGCTGATACCGGAGACGAAAATGAAAGCGTATAAACGGCCGCCCAAAACTATTCCAAGGTCCATTGGCCATCGCGAAGAGTGGATTGAGGCCTGCAGGGGCGGCAAGCCGGCAGTTTCTAATTTCGACTACGCCGGCCCGCTGACAGAGGTGGTTTTGTTAGGCAATCTTGCCATTCGTACCGGCAGAAAGGTAAATTGGGATGGGCCGAATATGAAGTCCACCAATGTATCCAAGGCCAATAGCTACGTTCGCCGACAGTATCGCCAGGGATGGACATTGTAAAAAGAAAAATAAAAAATCAAAATGCAAAAATCAAAATTAAGGAAGTCGTCCCTGAGGGACTCCACAATTTTGATACCTGTGGCAGAGCTATTTAATTTTTAATTTATGCCACCTGTGCCTTAGGTACCTGTGCCTTAGGTATAGGTATATTTGATTTCCACTTTCTGTTTGGGATGAATAAAGGGATGAAATTTATCGCCGTTTTAATGGTGTTTGTTTTGTGTGCCGGCTGTTTACCTCCCGCTGCGACAGGTGCGCAGCAGAGCGGAAAGAAGGTGGAAAAGGAGAACGCTGTGGCGGATGTTCAGAAAGACTGGCGGCTGGGTGTTCAGGCGTGGACTTTCAATCGCTTTACGTTCTACGATGCGGTGGACAAAGCCGCTGCGCTGGGCTTGAGCTGCATCGAGGCCTATCCCGGCCAGCGACTGAGCAGAGAAAAACCGGGCGTGCAGTTTCATCACACGATGCCGGCGGATATAAGGAAAGAAGTTAAGCAGAAGCTGGCAAAAGCGGGGGTGAAACTGCTCAGCTACGGTGTAGTGAAACCGCCAAACGACAAGGCCAAGTACCGGGAGCTGTTTGAATTTGCAAAGGATATGGGGATTGAGACAATTGTTATGGAGCCGCCGGAGAATGCGTTCGATTTAATCGACAGCTTATGCCTGGAATATAAAATCAAGGTGGCGATTCACAATCATCCCAAGCCCACACAATACTGGAATCCGGATAAGGTTCTGGCTGTCTGCAAAGGGCGCAGCAAGTGGATAGGCGCCTGTGCGGATACGGGGCACTGGGTGCGTTCGGGGATAAATCCGGTTGAGGCGCTGAAAAAGCTCGAAGGCCGTATTGTAGAGCTGCACCTTAAGGATTTGAATAAGTTTGGCGAACTCCAGGCTCACGACGTGGTGTGGGGCAGCGGTAAATCAGATATTAAGGCGATACTGACCGAACTGGCCCGTCAGAATTTCAAAGGGACGTTTTTGGTCGAGTATGAGTACAAATGGAAAAACTCTATGCCGGATATTGCCGAGAGTATCCGGTATTTTGATGATGTGGCCTCCGAGTTGGGCCGGTCGAGAAAATAGGGAAAAAACAGGCCACAGAGAACGCAAATGTCGCGAAAGAACGATATTGATCGCCGTCAGTTTCTTACAAGAGCGGCTGGCAGTGTCTTCGGGGCGGTAGGTTTTCCATACATTATTTCTTCGTCAGCATTGGGGGCAGCCGAAACTGTCGCACCGAGCAATCGGATTACGCTGGGCTTTATCGGCACAGGCAAGCAGGGTAATGAATTTCTGCTGTCAGGATTTTTAAACCATTCAGCCGCTCAGGTTATCGCTGTTTGTGACGTTGACGCACTAAAGCGGAAACGGTCCAGATACAGGGTGGAAAAGCACTATGCCGGCCGGTCGAGCAAAGGGGTATTCAAAGGTTGTACGGCCTACGGCGATTTTCGCGACCTGCTCGCCAGGGATGATATTGATGCGGTGGTAATTGCTACGCCGGACCACTGGCATGGGATTGTTGTTATCCAGGCAGCCAAGGCGGGCAAGGATATCTACTGCGAAAAACCCCTCTCGCTTACCATTGCCGAGGCGAAGGATATGGTAAGTGCGGTCAGAGGTTACTCGCGAATCCTGCAGACCGGCAGTATGCAGCGCTCGGATTACCGGTTCCGCTTTGCCTGCGAACTGGTTCGTAACGGTTACATCGGCGAAGTAAAGAAGGTCTCGGTTAATATTGGCAATGCCGCATCTGCTTATCCGATATTCTCCGGAGAATGTTACCTGCCCGCCGAGGCGGTGCCGGATTATCTCGATTGGGATATGTGGCTCGGCCCTGCGTTATGGAGGCCGTACAACTCGATACTGTCTCCTAATATCAGTAATAATATCTATCCTCATTGGCGCAACTATCGGGACTATTCCGGCGGGCTTATGACCGACTGGGGGGCGCACCATTTCGATATCGCACAATGGGGACTGGGGATGGACGAGACCGGCCCTGTTGAAATAGTTCCTCCTGATGGTAAAAATTACAGGGAACTTACCTATAAATACGCCAACGGGGTTACTATGACCCGCAGGGATAAAGGCAGGAGAGGAATCCTGTTTGTCGGCACTGAAGGCAAAGTTGAAGTTAATCGCGAATATTTACACACATGGCCCGGCAGTCTTAAAAATGAGCAAATCGGACCCAGCCAGATACACCTCTATGAAAGCGGCGACCATTACGCCAACTGGTTAAAATGTATCCGTACTCGCAGCAAGCCGATTTGTGATGTGGAAATCGGGGCTCGTTCAGCAACAGTCTGTCATTTGGGCAATATCGCCTACCGGCTTGGCCGGCCGCTGAAATGGGACCCGAAAAACGAACGATTTGTCAATGATGAGCAGGCCGACCGTATAGATCGGAAGAGCACACGTCTGAACTCCAGTCACATTCCTTCATCCCGTATGCCGTCTTCTGCTTT
>CAJVYK010000054.1 GCA_913009865.1 uncultured bacterium | reverse complement strand
TTTGATAACCGGGCAGCACCGAATATATCGCACCCATATCGCAGCCGCCCTGCACATTGTTCTGGCCGCGCAGCGGGTTGACGCCGGAAGAGGCCTTGCCAATCTGCCCGCAGAGCATCGACAGGTTAGCCAGATTCTGAACGTTTTCGGTGCCGCAGGTGTGCTCCGTGATTCCAAGTGTATAGAAGATACTGGAAGGAGTACCGCCTGCGTACATCCGGGCCGCCCGACGAATCAAATCCGCTTCGACCTGGCAAACCTGGGCAGCTTGTTCGATAGTATAGTCGCGCAGGTTCGCAGTAAAGGCCTCGAAATTCTCGCAGCGCTGCGTTACGAACTCTTGATTATATAGCTTTTTCTCGATGATATAGTTCATCATCGCATTGATTAGCATATTATCCGTGCCGGGTTTGTGCTGGATATGGACGTCGGCGCGCTTGGCTATCCACGTTTTTCGTGGATCGCACACAACGAGCTTAGCGCCTTTGGCCAACGCCTTTTTCATCTCCAACCCGATAATCGGGTGCGCCTCAGTCGGATTGGAACCGATTATAAAGAGCGTCTGCACGTTTTGAATCTCACTGATTGAATTGGTCATTGCACCGGAGCCAAAAGCAGACGCCAGCCCCGCCACCGTTGGGGCGTGGCAGGTCGTAGCACATTGATCAATGTTATTGGTTCCGCCGGCGGTGCGGGCTGTCTTCTGCATCAGGTAATTCTCTTCGTTTGTGCATCGGCACGAACTCAAAAAAGCAATGCTGTCGGGCCCGTGCTTGCTGCGTATCTCGCTAAGCCGTTTACCGGTCAGCGTAATAGCCTCATCCCAGGTAGCCTCACGAAATTGTCCGTTCTCACGAATCAACGGCTTGGTAAGCCGTTCAGGCGAATGCACAAAGTCGAATCCGAATCGGCCCTTCACACAAAGATTGCCATCGTTTGGCACATATCCTTTTTCGCTGGTAACTCTAATAATACAGCCGGTTCTCGGATTGACATTTAGATCAATCTGACAGCCGACTCCACAATAAGTGCACGTGGTTCTTGTACGCACAAGGTCTTTGCACTGGCCCCTGCCTTTTGCCCGGCGCTCATACAAGGCACCCGTTGGACACGTGGAGATACATTGGCCGCACAGTTCACAGGTCGAATCATTAAGTGCAATATCAAATGCCGTGGATACCAGGACACTCGAAGCTCTTCCCTTAAACGTAAGGGCGCTGACTCCCTGTACTTCTTCACATATCCGTATGCATCTGCCGCAGCGTATACACTTATTTGGGTTGTATTCTAATGCCTTATTGCCTGTCGTATGGTTTCGGATCGCCTCCATTGTTTCAGACGATTTAATAACTTCATCGGCGATTTTGTACTCGTAGCCGTAACGTTGCAGTTTGCATTCACCCATATCGTCACAGGTGGAACATACCGCCCCATGCTCGTAGAATAAAAGTTCAAGAATTGTTTTCCTTATCGCCCTGATTTCGTCTGTTTCGGTTTCGACTATCATCCCGGGCTTAATCTCAAATGTGCATGCGGTAACAGGGCCTTTCTGCCCTTCTACTTCAACCAGACACATCCTGCACGCTCCGACCGGCTTTAGCCTTCTGTCGCTGCATAGATGGGGAATATTGATACCTTTTCCACGAACAGCTTCAAGAATAGTCTGGCCCTGTTTTGCAGCGATTTCTTTTCCGTTTACAGTAATGTTAATTGTTTCGCTCATTTTTTATTATCTTGTAACAGCCTGGAATTTACATACATCGAAACACTGACCGCACTTGATGCATTTATCTTTATCAATGCTGTGCTGTTGTTTCTTTTCTCCGGTTATGGCTTCTACCGGACAGACCCTCATACAAGCCTGGCAACCGGTACAAGCTTCGATTATTTCGTAGCTTAGCAGGTCTTTACATACTCCGGCGGCGCACTTTTTTTCAGCAATGTGTTGAACGTACTCTTCTTTGAAGCTGCTCAGCGTACTAAGAACCGGATTAGGTGCGGTTTGTCCAAGACCGCACAGCGATGCTTTCTTGATGTGTCCCGCCAAATGCTCAAGCAAATCAAGGTCGCTAAGCCTGGCATCACCGCGACAAATTGACTGCAGAATCTCTAACATCTTCTTCGTGCCCACCCTGCAGGGTGTACACTTACCACACGATTCGGCCTGCACGAATTCCAGGAAGTATCTTGCGATATCGACCATGCAGGTAAGCTCATCCATCACGATAAGCCCCCCTGAACCCATTATCGCACCGAGCTGCTGGACGCTGTCATAGTCGATTTCGTTGTCGAGATATTTTGCCGGTATGCACCCGCCGGAAGGCCCGCCTAACTGAGCAGCCTTAAACTTTCGCCCCTTGTCCATCCCTCCACCGATATCGTAGACGATTTCACGCAGAGTGGTTCCCATCGGTACTTCAACCAGCCCGGTGTTCTTTACTTTTCCTGCAAGGGCAAATATTTTTGTGCCCTTGCTCTTTTCAGTGCCGACCGCACTGTAAGACTTCGGGCCATTTTTCATTATGATCGGGACATTGGCAAATGTCTCGACATTGTTAATGTTCGTGGGCTTACCCATATAACCTTTTTGTGCTGGAAATGGCGGACGGGAATTCGGCATCCCACGGCGACCCTCCAGTGACCCGATAAGCGCGGTTTCCTCCCCGCAGACAAAGGCACCTGCCCCCATACGCACCTCTATATCGAAGCTAAAGTCCAATCCCGCTATTTTTTCACCTAAAAGTCCCAGTCCCCGTGCCTGGTCAAGTGCGATATTAATATGTTCGACCGCGATTGGGTACTCAGCCCGGACGTATATAAAGCCCGACTTTGCTCCAATTGCATAGGCGGCGACGAGCATACCCTCGATTACCCTGTGCGGGTCGCCTTCGAGCAGTGCCCTGTCCATAAACGCTCCGGGGTCGCCCTCGTCGGCGTTACAGATAATATATTTTTCTGCGCCTCCCGACTTGCGGCACAGATTCCATTTTACCCCTGCCGGGAAACCTGCTCCGCCTCGGCCTCTAAGGCCGGACTCTATCATTTCGTCTATTATCTGCTGCTCACTTTTTTCAGTAATTGCCTTTATCGCAGCGATATATCCGCCGCGTTCAATGGCGTCTTCAATACGTTTAGGATCGATTCGCCCGCAATTCTCTAATACGAGTTTTTTTTGCTTCTTATAAAAACTGATTTCCTCAAGTTTAGCCGATACCTCACCGTTCTGCGTTACAGCAAGTCGCTCTACAGACTGTCCCTTTTCGATTGTCTCAGCTATTATCTCTTCGACATCTTCCGGTTTAACTCCACCATAAAGGTATTCATAAGGTTCAATAAGCACAACCGGCGCAGCGGCACAGATCCCAACACATCCGGTCTCAACCACCTCCACTTGTGCTTCGAGCGCCCGGCTCTTCAATTTTTCTCTGAACTTCGCCGCCACCCTACCGGCACCGAGCGCCCGACAACCTGTCATGCAGATTAGCACCCTTGCCTTGCTGTCCTTGTGCCTGCTGAGAAGCTGCTCGCGTAACTGTTCAATATCTTGTAGTGAATTTATCTTTTTGTCGGTCATTTGTAACTTTCGAGTATGTGCTCAATCTTGTGCGCCGCCAAATGGCCGTAATAATCGTTATCAATCATCATCACAGGCGCCAGAAAGCACGTCCCCAGGCACGCCACGGTTTCAAATGTAAACTGCATATCCTCGGTTGTCTGGCCCGGCTCAATGTCCAAAGCCCGCCTTACAGTATCGATGATATTAGGACCGCCCTTCACATGGCACGCCGTACCACGGCAGCATTTTATGGTATGGCGACCGTGCGGCTCGAGATGAAATTGTTCGTAAAACGTTGCCACACCATATATCCGGCTGGCGGAAATGCCTGTACGCTTGCTTAGCTCCATTAACACACCTGGCTGAAGGTAACCGTAGCTTTTTTGAATTTCCTGCAGGATTGGTATAAGTCTGTTAGAGCCCGGATTTGGTATTAATGTCAGAATTTCATCCAATGGCTCCAGGTTCGGATGACCCTCTTTACTAACAGTCTTATCCATTTAACTTACCTAATAATCACAAACGCACATTCTGTTACTTCAAGCAGCCGCACATTATACATATTGCCCGCACCCTGATGCAACAGATAAATATCAAATGAGCACATTTTCGAGCCACCTTTGCCATCGCTGCCGTCTCAAGCGGGATGTGTTTCGCTTTGACGTAACAACGGAAGCGATACAGCCAGTCAGAACAACCCTGCACAGTGTGACAGAATATGTCACACACGGTTAAAAAAACTCGAAAATTCTTTAGAAAATTAGAAAAAAGATTTGACGAGTAACAAGATAATGTATTAAAATGGTTACAGTTAATGTGTGAGGAGAAGAAAATAGTCAAGTCAAAAAGGCATCTCTTTATCTGGTTACCGCAGATATTCTCATTGGGCAAAAGAGGCCCTCCGCTTGAATCCGCCTAAAAAGATATTTGCTGCCGGGTGTGTAGCTCAGTTAAGCGAAATACCCGGCCTTACAAAAACCTTAACGGTCACAGAAAGAGAAAAGAAAAGTAAGGAGAAAAAGATGGTAAGGAAAAGGATTTTGTTAATTCTATCGATTTCACTTGTTTTGTTGATGGCCGCTGGTGTATCCCTTGCAGCCACAATAAATATTGACGCCAGCAAGACCGTCGGCATCAATCCCCTGATTTATGGGAACAATATGAACACCGGCTCAGGAAACGACACCGATGTAGGCACTGGCTGGGGGGCATGGGACCCCAATGGCTTATCCGCTAAAGATGGCAAATCCGTCCAGGATGTGGTGGATTTTGCCCAGGATGCGGGCATTACTATATTGAGATTTCCGGGAGGATGTATAGCACATCAGTATCACTGGCTCTATGGCATTGGTCCTTATGCAAATAGGCCAACGATAAATAATGGAACTCATGGCTGGATTGATGACACTGATAATAAATACGGCACCGATGAACATATGGCTTTTGCTGAGGATGCAGGTGCCGAAGTTATGATAACAGTCGATGCTAATGAGTACTGGGACGTAGATGCAGGAACTAATGGAGAATGGGTACCTGCGACCTCGAGAGAAGCGGCCGCATGGGTAGCTTATTTAAACGGTGAGGTCGGGGATACTAATGTCATCGGTGTAGATGAAAATGGCAAAGATTGGTATGACGTGGACCACTGGGCTACCTTGCGCGGCGACCCTAATTACGCCAACCATCCTGCACCGTATAATGTCACCTACTGGGAGGTGGACAACGAAGTCTGGGATAACTATGACAGTGTAACCGAATATATCGTAGATTTTAACGATTTCTACACGGAGATGAAAAAGGTCGACCCCACTATAAAGGTGGGAGCTGTGATAGCAGGAAGATACGCATGGCAACAAACTCTCATTGAAAGTCTGGGCGATAAGACGGATTTTATTATCTACCATTCCTACAAGCCCCTCATCCCAAAAAATCAGAATATTACAGACCCGGTGGATGATATCTTCAGGGCCGTTCTGGCTGCGCCGACTCAGGTACAGGATGCTTATACATTTATGCGCAATATCATCGAGATTAGTCCCGGCTCATCTGCTCGTGCCCAGGACATCGAACTGCTCATCACCGAGTTCAATACTGCCTTACGGAATGAGGATCCAAACTATCAACACAGTATTGGCACGGCTCTTAACGTTGCCGAAATGCTTAACTATCTTATGGTGCCGGACAACAAGATAGGTGCTGCAAACATCTGGGAGTTTACATCGAACGTGTTCGGCCAGGTAAAAGGACTTACAGCTCCGGATTATATCGTACGGCCCAACCAGTATGTCTTCGAGATGTACAATTATTATTTCGGCTCTGAATTAGTCAACACCGCCGTAACATCGGATACTTACGAGAGTATTGATTTTTATGGCGCCAAGGCCGTTACCAAATATACTGCAGCTACTGGCGATGCCACGTTACGGATTCGCCTCCAGCGAGACCCGGGCACGAATATTTCAGGTGATATCTGGTATGACGACCTTGTAATCAGAGCAAGCGGCAGTGATGATAACCTGCTCACAAATGCCGATTTTGAAGACAGCCCCGAATTCACCGGCTGGACTCATTCTACCGACCCGCAGGGAGTTACTTCTTCTATCGATAATACCGTTTCCAGAAGCGACAGTAACTCCTTCAAGTTATCCTTAACCGCAGGCAATGACCCCGATTATGATGCAAATATGTACCAGGATGTAGCCATCAGTTCCGGCACCAGTTACGAAATCGAAGGATACATCAAAACCCAGGGGATTGCTCCCGCCCTTATGAATCTGCTAACCAATCCCGGTTTTGAAGACGGCACGACCGGCTGGACATTTAACACAGTTACGGGAGCGACCACCACCATAGATACTACAGTGTCTCACAACGGATCGAATTCAGTTAAGGTAGTATTCGATGGCACTGATGTTAATTATTACCATACCGTCCAGACGATAGATAATATTGACCCTGATCTTGTCTATATGCTGGAAGGATACATAAAAACCGACAATTTAACTACCACAGGATCGGGCGTAACCCTGGAATTGTCGGATGACACGGGTAATTCTGCTAGTACTACGTTTTTGCCCAAAGTCAAGGGTGATACCGGCGGCTGGGTCTATATAAGTACTAACATGTTAAATCCGGCCGATAACGCTACCCAGCTTAAAGTCCGGCTTCGCCGATATGGAGGCGACGGAACTAAAGGGATCAGCGGTACGGCCCGGTGGGACGACCTTCGCGTACAAGCTCTGCCGAAATACTACGTTCCCAACATCGAGGTAGATGTTCTAGACTCCCTTGGTGGCGTTAATAAAACAATAACCCTTGATGGTGTATTAGGCACTCGCGACTGGCTGAAAAGGATACCGGACAGAACACAGCGCGGAACGCCATATCTATCGGCTGTTGCCAGCAAGGACGCAAGCGGCAATCTTTATCTGATGGTGATTAATAAGGACAACACTAATGATATTACGACGCAGATAAATATATCCGGATACGTTCCTCCGGCCGATGTTCCGGTATGGACGTTGGAGGGGGGATCAGCTTTTGACGCTAATAATGAAATCGTAAGCAATGTCGTCAAGGTAAATTCATCCAGCATTACCGGTGCCTCTGCGAATTTTAGTTACACCTTCCCCGCCCGTTCCCTGACAGCTATTGCTTTTGGCCTGCCAGTACCGGCTCCTGAACCGATAGGCCTCTGGAAGATGGATGAGACGAGCTGGAATGGAACTGCAGGCGAAGTATTTGACAGTTCGACAGCAGGCCTGGACAACAGTGGATACGCTTATAACCCCAACTCCACAGGACCTCTGCCGAACACCATTACTGACACCGAAAGAGGCCAGGTAGGAAGCTTCCCCGGCGGAGATTCGGTCAATGGTGCCGGCCTTGTCTATATTCCAGGCAACTCGAGCCAGGATATTACCGGCGATTTGACCATAGCCGGCTGGGTTAATATGGACATCGCAGGTAATAACCATATTCTGTCCAAGGCCGCAAACCAGGCCTATAAGCTGCATTTAAGTAATGGCCAGATAAAGCTTACGCTATGGGATACGGCAGGCGTACAACAACCTTATGCAGATCCGAATACGGGGCTGACTCCTATCCCCGCAGGCCAATGGCACCATATAGCTGCGGTGGCTGACTTTACGGCAGGTAATGTTTACTTCTACCTGGACGGCTCACTAAGCGGTACCGTGGCCTTAGCACAGACTGCAATCCAGACAAACACCTGGGTGCTTACAATTGGTGCCGCTACTGATTTGGGTCACGGCGCTTTTGACGGTCTGCTGGATGAGGTCCGGCTTTACAATGCCGCCCTGACAGCCGGACAGATTGCAGAGGTATATGGTGTAATAGACACCAATGCGCCGGCTGCCCCGACAAACCTGACGGCAACAGCCGGGGACGCACAGGTCTCACTGAACTGGGATGATAACACCGAATCTGACCTGGCCGGCTATAACGTGTATCGTTCGCAAACTACAGGCGGGCCGTACACCAAGCTCAACACTTCACTGGTGAGTACCTCGGATTACGTGGATGCCACTGTAACGAATGATACAACCTATTATTATGTCGTTACAGCGGTTGATAATGCCTCGAACGAGTCCGGCTACTCGAACGAAGATTCGGCAACGCCGACAGATACAACACCGCCGGCTAATCCGACGACTCTGACGGCAACAGCCGGAGATGCACAGGTATCGCTGGACTGGGATGATAACACCGAAACCGACCTGGCCGGCTATAACGTATATCGTTCGCAAACTACAGGCGGGCCGTACACCAAGCTCAACACTTCACTGGTGACAACTTCGGATTACGTGGATACCACTGTAACAAATGACACAACCTACTACTATGTCGTTACAGCGGTTGATACCTCCAGTAACGAATCCGGCTACTCGAACGAAGCTTCAGCAACACCGACCGCTCCGGACACAACGCCGCCGGCCAATCCGACGAACCTGGCCGCAACAGCCGGAGATGGGCAGGTCTCACTGAACTGGGATGATAACACCGAGACCGACCTGGCCGGCTACAACGTGTATCGTTCGCAAACTACAGGCGGGCCGTACACCAAGCTCAACACTTCACTGGTGAGCACCTCGGATTACGTGGATACCACTGTAACAAATGACACAACCTACTACTATGTCGTTACAGCGGTTGATACCTCCAGTAACGAGTCCGGCTACTCGAACGAAGATTCGGCAACGCCGACAGATACAACACCGCCGGCTAATCCGACAAGCTTAGCGGCGACAGCCGGGGATGCACAGGTATCGCTGGACTGGGCTGACAACACCGAAACCGACCTGGCCGGCTATAACGTGTATCGTTCGCAAACTACAGGCGGGCCGTACACCAAGCTCAACACTTCGCTGGTGACCACCTCGGATTATCTGGATACCACTGTAACCAACGGTACGACCTACTACTATGTTGTTACAGCGGTCGATAACTCTTCGAACGAATCCGGCTACTCGAACGAAGCTTTCGCAACGCCGCAAAGTGTGGTAGCGACTGACGATGTAGCTAATAGTGATATAGCTGTTTCCGGTACGGTTAGCGGCAGCTACATCGATACTCAGAGCAGCAACAACGTCAATGAATCAATCAAGGAGGTCTCAATAACAACAGGCAGACCCTCAGGCCGTAAGAGTTACCTGGAACATAAGTGGACAATCAATGTAACCGGCGGCAGTACGGTAACCTTCTATATAGAGGCTTATCACACAGCCAACAGCGAAGGTGATGATTTCAACTTTGCCTACTCGACTGATGGTGGTGTGACCTACACGTATATGCTGACGGTGACTAAGACTAGTGATGATAACACACCCCAGAGCTATGTGCTGCCCAACAGTACCAGCGGCACCGTTTATATCCGGGTGCTGGATACCGATCAGACGTCTGGCAACACGGTCGCAGATACGATTTACGTTGACCACATGTATATCCGGTCTGAATAAGTTTCAGCAACATCGTGTTATTTCAAGCGTGGCGGTCTTTACGACCGCTACGCTTTTTTTTGTTTGTAATCATTCAGGTTCTTTTGCTGACGCTGCCGTCCAAAGCCACAGTAATATCTCTGAAAGGCAAATCAACCTCGGCCAGTGCGATAGCTCTCCTGGCAATTTCTGTCAGGCCCCAGCAGCACGGCACTTCCATATGAATCACCGTCAAACTATTGAGTTTATTGGCCTTCAAAATTTCAGCCAACTTCTCAATATAAAACTTTGCGTCATCTAATTTCGGACAGCCCACCACGATACTATGGTACTTCAGGTACTTATTATGAAAATCCCCCATCGCAAACGGTACGCAATCAGCCACCAGCAGCAAATCAGCACCGGCAAAATACGCTGCATTTGGCGGGACCAGCTTTAACTGAATCGGCCAATGACTTAACTGTGATGTGATTTCAGCCGCCCCTGCCTTAGCCGGCCCGTCCTTCTTTCTTAGCTGCTTAGCCATCGTTCCCGGACATACGAAACCGGCTTGCTTGACAGTACTTTGCTCTTTAGCCAGATGCTTCCTTGTCGCCTCTTCGTCGAATTGGCCGCATTCTCGTTTTTCAATAGTGATGGCGTCCCGGGGACAGTGTCCGAGACAGGCCCCAAGGCCGTCACAGTAAACGTCACTGACCAACTTTGCTTTGCCATCGATTATCTTTATGGCGCCCTCGGCGCAGGCAGTCACACACTCGGCGCACCCGTTGCATTTTTCCTCATCGATTTTTACAATGTTTCTTATGACCATAACATTCCTTCTAGTCTTTACCATAACGTTTTTTAAATTCATCCTGAGTTTTTTTCCGTTTCTCCCGTTCTTCCCGGGCAAGTTTACCCTGGTACCACGCATGTTCGGGACGGGCGAGTAACTCATCGACTGCCTTGTTTAGTTTCCTGGCTCCTTCGGTCCTGTTTTTATCTCCAGAACTGATATTGTTTTGCGATATTTCCCTGAGTTCCGGAATAAATTTCGTGTACCAGTCTTTAGCCACCTCGTAAAGCCCGTGCCATTGCGTATAATCCGGAGCCATCATAGAAGCGCCATGACGGGCGATACGACCCTGATGATGCCAGATTTCCCACCATGTCCATTCAACATCATCGTTGAACTTGGTATCGGTAATCAGTTTATTATCGTAAAGAAGTTTCATTATTTCGATACCTGGTTCGGCAAATTTGGAATTGTAAAGATTGATAACGCCGTCATATTGTTCATAAAAATTGTTCACATAATTGGGCGTATGGCACACCGTGCAGACTTTTTGCATATTCGTACGGCGGGTTTCCCAGCCGAGTTTTGCCATTTTTTCCAACCCGAGTTTTTTGTCCGAAACTTCCGGTCGAACTGATTTCGGAGGACGGTTATTCCAACTTATTCTCATGCCGACATTATGTGTTGCCGGCATCAGGTCCCCGTCTGTAGTGCGAACGGCAGACATATGGCAGGTTGCACAGGTTGGCGCAGCGGTATAGTCCTCACCGAGTACCCATTTTGAATTCTCCATATTCAAATCATCTTCGTTCGCTCTGAAAGCTATTCCATGTTTCGACTCTTCGTAAATTTCCTTCTGTGGATGGTCGGGACCTAAATGACACTTACCACAGTTTTCCGGACGACGGGCCTGGGCGGCAGAAAACGCATGACGCTGATGGCAGGCGGTGCAGGAACCTATGCTGCCGTCAGGATTTAATCGGCCCACGCCGGTATTGGGCCAACCGGCAGGTTTCAGTGTGCCGTCTTTATTAACTTTTACGATACTGCCGTGACATTGTTTGCATCCGCTGACCGTAAGCGCAGAGCCACCATAGAAATTACGATCGCCTTCAACGATATCAGCCAGGAAATTATCCAGAGATCCAAGTATCAGGCCGGCTTTGGAATGACGGCTTTCATCAAATTCTTTGACCTCTTTAGAATGGCAGCGTGCACAATCTTTTGGCGACACGATAATACTGATGTTGTACCCATTGTGCTCCATCACATCAGAATCACCTTCTTTGGCTTGATGACATTCAAAACAGCCGACATTTGCACTATAATGTTTCGACGTGCCCCATTGCTGGTAAA
>CAJVYK010000053.1 GCA_913009865.1 uncultured bacterium | reverse complement strand
TCTCACCCTTCCATTCTTCACTCAGTTGAAAATCTTGATCATAATCAAGGCTTTCAAGTAGCTTTTCCGCAATAAAAGCTCTTTGTTGTGAAGGAAGATGAAGAACTTCATATATCAGTTGTTCTGCAGTCTTACTCATAACTATTTATTATATCCTCGAGTTATTTTGAAGTCAAATGTTTTCTTTGTTATATCTAATGCGGAGCTCACCTGCCGGGCGGACTGGATCATCTTGGATTTCAATCTCGCAAAGTACACAATGATTGATTTCAAAGACGAGCATCATTGTAAGTCTTTTGAGGTGAATAGCTCGTTGCCTGACAAGTACTGTCTACGACCGAGAATATATACCTCGAAAAAACGCTGCTTCGGCACACTAAGAACCCACCTGCGACTTTCCTCCGGAACAGATTCAATGAACCTCGCCTTGCCTGTTTCAGTCAGATGGTGAGGATTGTGCAGAGCATAGTAAATATTAAATGCGCCTCGTACTTCGTCTGGTCTGTAACCAATCGCCTCTATACCTAGCGATGTATACAAAATGAATAATTCAGTTACAATCGGATCAAACTCTATGGTCCCTAGCGGATCTTTCTTGGCGTGCTTGAAGAAGTTATAGTGTTGCTTCAAGAAGTTAATCGACTCTCGGCGATATTCGTCTTTAAAGACAAGACTATCATAAAGTAATTCCCTTCCACCCTGATGGCGGTTAATATCATGAACTATCTGATAGGCTGAACAGGTAAGAACGTGTATCGAAACAGTATCCCCATCATTGAACCAAAGAGATATTGCTGTGTTAAGTTGCCGGCAGGCGGCTTCCAGTTTGTCTATTGTTTGAGATGCCATTTTTGATTAGCCGAACTATGCTTTTATAGTTTCCGTATAAGACGCCAAACCCAACGGATTCTGCAATATAAACCACCTATAGTATTAGAGAAATGACATCAGTTGTCAATGCTTGATTAAAGAGTTCAAAAAGCTATACTGACTGGCGATGTCTGACAGAACGAAAACAAATGATTTCGATTGTATTGTTATAGGTGCCGGCCACGCCGGCGCCGAGGCGGCTCACGCTGCGGCGAAAATCGGAGCACAAACCGCCCTTTTAACCATACGCAAAGAACAAATAGCAAAAATGAGCTGCAACCCCGCTATCGGCGGGCTTGCAAAAGGACAAATCGCACGCGAAGTGGATGCGTTGGGCGGGCTGATGGGAGAAGCCATAGACGCAACCGGCATTCAGTTTCGGCTGCTTAACCGCTCGAAAGGCCCGGCTGTACAGGCGCCAAGGGCACAGGCGGATAAGTATAAGTATAAAGATTATATCCGCCGCCGACTCGAACATACCGCCAATTTGACTATCATCGAGGCAATGGTAACAGAGGTTATCACTGAGAAAAATAGAGTGCGAGCGGTACGCTGCCGGGATGGGACGGTATATAACGCTCCAACGGTAATTCTAACAACAGGGACATTTCTTCGCGGCTTAATGCACATAGGAAGCCAGCAGTTCAGCGGGGGACGGCTCGGCGAGCCGGCTGCCAATGAACTTGCGCAAAGCATTGAACATATAGGGCTGGAACTTAAAAGGCTAAAAACCGGTACTCCCGCCCGGCTGGATGCGGCAACCGTCGATTACGACAAACTGCAGGTCCAAAATGGTGATGAAGAACCGGTGCCCTTTTCATTTATGACCGAAAGAATAAATCGGCCGCAAATGCCCTGCTGGATAACCTACACAAACGAAAAAATACACCGGTTAATACGGGACAACCTGCATCGCGCACCGCTCTACTGCGGGCAAATCACCTCCACCGGGCCGCGGTACTGCCCAAGTATCGAGACAAAGGTCGTGCGTTTCGCTGACAAGAGCCGACATCAGGTATTTTTGGAACCTGAAGACGAAAAAAACTCGACTATCTACTGCAACGGCATAAGCACTTCGCTGCCGAAAGACGTTCAGGAGCAAATGTTAAAGTTATTGCCCGGAACTGAAAATGCCCGGATACTGCATTATGCTTATGCGATTGAGTACGATTACTGTCCGCCGATACAACTTAAAAACAACTTAGAGACTAAGAAAATATCGGGGCTGTTTTTAGCAGGGCAGATTAACGGCACCAGCGGATATGAAGAGGCGGCGGGACAGGGTATTGTGGCTGGTACAAATGCAGCTGGAAAAGTGCAGGGCAAAGAGCCGATTGTTCTCGGCAGAGACCAGGCGTATATCGGGGTGATGATAGACGATTTGCTGACCAAAGGGATTGATGAACCTTACCGGATGTTCACGTCGCGAGCCGAGTATCGGCTGGCGTTAAGGGCCGATAATGCGGATAGAAGATTGACGCAAATCGGCAAATCGGTCGGGATTGTGGGCGAAAAGCGATGGACTAAATTCCAAAATAAGCTGGCAGGTATCGATAAACTTAAAGGTTATCTGCGAAACAGACGCTCAGAAGGGCTGAGTTTGTGGGAACGGCTGTGCCAGCCCGGTAATACTGTTGCGGAAACGCTGGCCGATAATCCTGATATTAAAATCGGCGGTTTCGGTAGAGATGTCCTGCAGGCGGTAATTATCGATGCCAAATACGAGGGCTACTTAGCAAAACAGCAGCGATTGGTGGCCGGCTTCAAAACTCTTGAGAATAAAAAAATACCGCTGGATTTGGATTATGAAAGGATTGAGCATCTTCGGGCTGAGGCGAAAGAAAAGCTGTCGGCCTTTGGGCCCGGCACACTTGCTCAGGCCTCTCGAATAAGCGGTATCACCCCCGCTGATATCACTGTGATTCAAATTCATCTGAAAAAATACTATTAGAGACCGAAGATTATGAAGGAACTCTCTGGCAATATTTACAACAGGCAAGCCGGTCGAGACGAACCGAAATTCAAGCTCTGGCGATCGGCAGGACTGATGCTGACATACAAATGCAACTGTAGCTGTGAATTCTGCTATTACAACTGCAGCCCCGACCGGAACGGCCTTATGCCCATAGATACCGCTATCGGCGCATGGCAGTCGCTCAAATCCATAGCCGGCGATACCGCCAAAATCCACATCACCGGCGGTGAACCATTTTTGTTCTGGGGACATCTGCAAGAGGTTCTAAAGCAGGCACAAAAACAAAAACTCGGTAAAGTGGATATGATAGAGACAAACGCTTTCTGGGCTACCAGTGAAAAAATTGTCCGGCAGCGACTAAAAATTCTCGACCAGCTCGGAATGGGCCGACTGAAAATCAGCTGCGACCCATTTCACCAGCAATACGTTGACATAGAACCGCTGCGCCGATTAGCCGGTATAGCTGCCGAGATGCTTGGGCCCAGCCGTGTACTGATACGATGGCAAAAATACCTTGATAATCCGATTGAGATGAAAAATATCTCGGCCGATGAACGAAACCGCAATTACATATCCGCCATAAACCGCTACCCCTGCCGCTTCACCGGAAGGGCTGCAGGGAAGTTAGCTGAGCTGCTCGCAGATAAACCGATAGAAGCCATCGCTTCAGTGAATTGCAAATCAGTTTTCCTCGCTGCAAAAGGCGTACACATCGACCCATTCGGCAACGTCTTCAGCGGAACCTGCAGCGGTATCATTATCGCAAATATAAACCAAACTCCGTTAGAGAATATCTGGCGGCAGTTTCATCCGACACGCAACGAACTTATCGATACACTCTTTAACCTCGGTCCGGCTGGGCTGCTCGATAGAACCATAAAACCCGGCTATAAAAAAGCAAAAGTTTATGCAGGCAAATGTCACCTTTGTACCAAAATCAGAGAGTGTCTCTTCAAGAACGGTTTTGACAGATCGACAATCGGGCCTGCGGAATGTTACTTTGAACCGATTGCGGTATGAAAAATGCGGGCTAAGGACGTGTAAATAAATTATCTTCCATTTTGGCTGGCTGCGGCTTCGGCTGGCGGCATCAGAATTGCTCGCAATATTTCAATATCGCTGTGCATTCTTCTTTGCCAGCCTTGTCCTCGCTCAGCCAAAAACGAAACCTAATTAATTTACAAGTCCTAAACATCCGAAGCTAAGGCTTGGCCTTTGGCTGGTAGAGGCCGTGTTTGCGGATATAGTCGGCGACAGAGGGGTGCAGCATATTGCCTGCATCGCGGCCAAGAGCTAATCTGTTTCGTATTTCCGTGCTGCTTATATCGACCAGAGGCGTTTGGATAACGTTTCGCTGAAGCTTTTCGACACGGCCAGAACCCCAGACGGCTGTAAATTTGGTAAAATCCGGCGGGACGCAGCCGGCCCTGTACATCACAGATAGATTGCAGGCGTCAATCAGCTCGGCGATTCCCTTCCAATACGGCAAATCATCAATACTATCGGCGCCGGCCAGCCAGTAAATTAAAGTTCCACCGCCATACTCGGCCTGAAACCGTCTTACGGTTTCCAAAGTATAGCTCGGCTCGGACTTGTTCAATTCGTAATCACTTAGCTGAAACTTTTCATTCCCGGCGATTGCAAGAGCTATCATAGCGAGCCGGTCATCCTCACTTGCTTTGGGAAAAGAATCCTTGAGGGGAGAGCGCTTCGCGGGAATGAAAACGGTTTTCTCTGCGCCGATATGTTCGGCTGCGTCGGCGGCGACAGTAGTATGGCCGCGATGAATCGGGTCGAATGTGCCGCCAAACAAGGCTATTCTTTTTTCTGCCATAAAACAATTAACACGCAAACTGTGCGTTATTGAAAAAATATTACAAAAAAAACAGAAAACTTCAATCAGCAAAAACTATTAACAAACAGCAAAAGCTTTCAAAAGAAAAGTCCGCTTTTACTTATCTTCCAACGTTTCGCAACACTTCAGAAATACTACATAGTGACAAAGAAAAGATCCATTCTTTACAATCAAAAGCTGCGAAACCAGCTAATAAGTTAAATAAACGGCCTTTAACAAATAATTACAACAAAACGGTTTCTCGGCCTGAGCAATAACTTTAGTCGCAACCCAAGCTTGAGTAAAAACTTTCGTTACAGTAAAGCAAGTTGTATCGCTTCATTAAGGAGTATGATAAACAATATGAGGCGCTGTGTAAAACATCGACAACAAAAAATTTTATGAAGTATTTTTAAACTTCTGGACGATAAAAAAAGTATAACAGTGTTTAAGTTTTTTTATAATTTGTTTTGTGAAATTTTTGATAGTAAATTAGTATGACATTAACTGGAATGTAAAAGGAGTTACTGCCGAAAGGAGAAAATAATGGCAAAGAAAAAAGTCGCAAAGAAAAAGAAGAAAGTAGCAAAGAAGAAAACCGCAAAGAAGAAAACAACTAAGAAAAAAGCTAAGAAGAAAGCAACTAAGAAGAAAGCAACTAAAAAGAAAGCAAAGAAAAAAGCAACCAAGAAAAAAGCAACTAAGAAGAAAGTAGCAAAGAAGAAAAAGAAATAGCACAGCATTTAGCCAAAGTCCTCGTACTTTGGCAAATTACGCGAAAATGGAAGGTTCCGTCACGACTGACAGAGCCTTCCGTTTTTTTTGTATTATATAGAATCTTGTGTATAGCCGGCTCACAACACCCCCCAATACCACGGCTATATATCCATGGTTGCCTTCTTGCAATCGGCTGACAATTTATTATACTGGCGGTATATACCAATACGATATTATGGATTATTTCAATTATAAAAACGGTAAACTATTTGCTGAAGACGCAGCTGTTGAAAGAATAGTCAGCCAGGTCGGCACGCCGGTTTATATCTACAGCAAGGCCACCTTCAAAAACCACCTGCAAAAGATTCAACAGGCCTATAACATGCTTGAACCTGTGATTTGCTATTCGGTCAAGGCCTGCGGAAATATAAATATCCTAAAATTTATGGCCAAGGCCGGCAGCGGATTTGACATCGTCAGCGGCGGAGAGTTGTATCGTGTTCTGCAGGCAGGGGCCGACCCATCGAAAATCGCCTATGCAGGCGTCGGCAAAACCGATGCCGAAATCATCGAAGCGTTAAAAGCCGACGTCGGCTACTTCAATATCGAATCAGAAGCTGAACTGGAAAACCTGATTCGATTGGCGAAACAAACAGGGAAAATGACGAAAGCAGCCCTGCGTGTCAACCCCGACGTTGACCCGAAAACACATACCTATACCACGACAGGCAAAAAGGAAACTAAATTCGGTGTTGACATTGAACGTGCACAAAAGATTTTTTCCGATTATGGTAAAAACGAGGCGGTGAAACTTTGCGCAATCCATATACATTTAGGTTCGGCCGGCCATACTGTTGAGCCGTATGTCGAGGCGATAGAAAAAGTATTAGCTCTAATCGAACAATTGCGCAGCGATGGGTTCACAATCGAGGCGATAGATGTCGGCGGCGGATACGGAGCCGATTATACAACCGAAGCATCGCCGACAGCCGCTGATTATGCCGCTGCTATCGTGCCATTATTAAAGAATAGAAATCTAAAACTTATCCTTGAGCCGGGAGCGAGTATCGCAGCTAACGCAGGAATTTTGGTAACGCAGGTTTTATATCTGAAAAAAGGCGGTGAGAAGAAATTTGTTATAGTCGATGCCGGGATGAACGATTTGATTCGCCCGCCATTGTATGGTGCTTTTCACTTCATCTGGCCGGTGAAGGTAAATGAGAAATTTGTGCCTTCCCGGCGGGATAAGGATTTGCAATTGGACGGAACTGTTGTTGTTGACGTTGTCGGGCCGATTTGCGAGGCGGCGGACTTTTTCGCAAAGGATAGAGCTTTGCCGCCGACAAAACGAGGGCGCTTGATCTCTATATTTACCGCTGGGGCGTATTGCTCTACGATGAGCAGTAATTACAACGCCCGCCGCCGGGCCGCTGAAGTGCTTGTCGATGGCGATAAGTTTAGCGTTATAAGAAAACGTGAAACCTACGAAGACTTAACCGCACTGGAAAAATAAATTAGCCACAGAGATTTTTTTGCCGCAAAGAGCGCAGAGAATTTTTTAGATAGAGCCTGCCCTGAGCGAAATAAGCTTGCCCTGAGTGGAGCCGAAGGGTCGAATGGGATTACAGGATTTGCAGGGATTTGTTTTCGGCCAGCTTTGCAATCTTTTTGCTGCAGCCAACCGCCGTCTAATAAAATTATAATTTTGCGGGCTTACAAAGGCTCTTGTCACTTTTGGCTACGTGTCCGCAGTGCCGACACTTGAATTCCGGGTTTTCAACAATGCCCTTGTATTCCTGCTCGTCGCTGAGATGAAAACCCTGGGATACGATGTAGCACAAATGCTGCTTATGCAGGGGGCTTTCGCATTCTGTATTGTGTTCAGTACATTTTTCCGCCATTTTTAATCCCTCCAAAGTTGAAAGTTACCAATCCGCTTGATTTCGGTTTTTTTCCACAGCTGCATATTCTACCTCTTAACGGCTTAAAAGGCAAAGATTTATCCCGTTTTTCCTTGATTGGCAGCCGTAACAGAGATAGAATTCTGTATGTTTTCGTGTGTCCATCACCAAAGAAAACTTTGTAATTTTTTAGAAAAGGCCGAATAATATGGAAGGTAAAAAACCAGCCGACAGTGCCGTTGAGAGCAGGTATCTGTTGATGCCTCATCAGGCCAATCCTCACGGGACTGCTTTTGGCGGCGTGATTATGGCATGGATCGATATGATCGCCTCAATGGCTGCCCAAAGGCATTGCGGAAAAGAAGTTGTAACTGCAAGTATCGATTCGCTATCGTTCAAAGAACCGATTCGTGTCGGCGACCACGTTGTGTTGAAGGCTTCTGTTAATTATGTCGGCCATACTTCAATGGAAGTTGGCGTTCAGGTCATTCGGGAAGAGCCTTACATCACTAAGCAAATTATAGCTACGACGGCTCATCTGACTTTTGTGGCACTTGGTGAAGATAAACACCCCTGTCCAGTGGCTCCGATATTGCCCGAAACAGAGGATGAAAAAAGACGCTACGAGAACGCCAAACTGCGTGTCCAGGCCAGGAAAGATTTGTTGAAGAAAATGAACCGCTAAAGGTTTTAGAAGAACAAAAAAATGGGTGTTTTATTCAGGATTTTGAGTGTTGCGTTTGTCGTATGGCTTATCTGTCGTTTCTTCTATTCTCTCGGCAAAAGAAGCGCTTTTGAAGACCTTGAACGCCACAAGAAAGAAGGCACAAACGAACACAGCAACAGAAAAGTTGTTGATTCCTCAGTAGTGGAAAAAGAGAATCATATCGACAACGACTGACGATGGTTCGACTCTTTCGACAATGCTCAAGACAGGTTTGCTCACCACAAGTTTACGATTGATAATGGAGATTGTCACGTCTGCCTTCGGCGGACTCGCAATCACGAACCACGAATCACGAACCACGAACCACGAACTTAGAGGTGTCGCTCTACAAAGCCGGTGTCGATTTCACCCTTGACGAAAAGATTATGCGAGAGGATATCTAAACAAGCTGGTATCGTTGTTTTAATCGGCTCGATAACAAATTCACGCAACGCCCTTTTCATTGTGGCGATGGCCTCTGCACGCGTTCTTTGATGAACAATAAGCTTGGCAATCATCGAATCGTAATTCGGGCAGACCGTCCAGCCCTGATGGACGTGTGTATCGACCCTGACGCCCGGGCCGCCGGGCGGAATGTATCTGGTAATCGTACCCGGAGAAGGTGCGAAATTATTTGCGGGGTCTTCGGCGTTGATTCGACACTCGATTGCTACGCCGGTACGCTTAATATTTCTCTGACTGAATTTGATTTTTTGGCCTGCGGCAATTTTTAGCTGCCACTTAATTAAATCGTGGCCGGTAACCATTTCGGTAACAGGGTGCTCGACCTGAATTCGTGTGTTGACCTCGATGAAGTAAAACTTTTTATCCCTGTCCAAAAGAAACTCAACCGTTGCGGCATTTACATATTTGGCCTCTTTTATAATCCTCAGAGCGGATTCACAAAGTTTTTCCCTGGTATGCTCATCCAACGCCGGAGAAGGCGATTCCTCAATCATTTTCTGATGTCTTCGTTGAATGGTGCAGTCCCTTTCGTAGAAGTGTAATACGTTGCCGGCCCTGTCGGCCATTACCTGCACCTCCACGTGTCGCGGCTCAACTATAAACTTTTCCAGATAGACGCTCGGATTACCAAAGGCGGCTTCGGCCTCAGCGCCGGCTGCGTTAAATGCCGAACGAAAGCTGACGTCGTTGTGCACGATTCTCATACCCCGCCCTCCGCCGCCGGCAACGGCCTTTATAATCACAGGGTAGCCAATCCTGTTTGCCAGTTTTAGCGCTTCGGCCTCTTTTTCGATAACACCTTCAGAGCCGGGCACTATCCGCACTTTGGTTTTATGTGCCAGTTTGCGAGCCCGAACCTTGTCGCCGAGCAACCGCATTGCCTCAACAGGCGGGCCTATAAACGTTATTCCGCAGTCCTGGCATATCTGGGCAAAGTTTATATTCTCAGCTAAGAAGCCATAACCCGGGTGAATTGCCTCAACATCGGCAATTTCAGCGGCACTGATAATTCGCGGGATATTCAGATAACTTGCAGCCGGGCTGGCTGGACCTATACATATCGCTTCATCCGCAAGCTGTAAGTACGGAGCGTTTTTATCAGCCTCCGAGTAAACCACAACCGCTTCAATGCCAAGCTCATGGCAGGCGCGGATGATACGCAGAGCTATTTCACCACGATTTGCTATCAGAATTCTTGAAAACATATTCTCGTATCTTGTATCTCGTGAAGCGTATTTCGCTTTTCGCTTCACACTTCACACTTCACACTTCACGAGATACGCCTTTAGTCCGGTTTGACTTTGAAAAGCACCCGGCCATATTCAACTGCCTGGCCGTTAGTCACCAGTATTTCGGCAATCGTTCCGCTGGTTTCAGCCTTTATCTCATTCATTACCTTCATTGCCTCGATTATACAAACGACCGTCTGCGGCTCAACCACTGAGCCAACTTCGACACAAGGCTCCGAATCAGGACTTGGTGTTGCATAAAAAGTCCCGACGAGAGGTGATTTTATCTCTACCAGGTTTTCAGCGTTTGGCGTATAGCGTATACCTGTGGCAGAGATAGCGTTTAGTTTCTCACTCTCTGCTATTTCTTTACTATCCGTTGTCCGCTGTCCGCTGTCCGCTATTACATGGGGCTGGGGACGCTTCAAAAGAATTTTGTCATCGCCATGTTTTATCTCCACCTCGACCAGCCCGTTTCGTTCCATTATTTCAATGAGTTCTCTTATTTTCTGCAAATCGGTATCTTTTTGCGCCATTGCCGTGTCCTTTCTTAAAAAAAGAGCACAAGAGCATAAGGGCACGAGGATACTTATAACTTATGCGCTTATGACTTATGCACTGCTTGAGTATAACTATAAGAGGTGTTTTTGCAAACAATTTCCGGCTCTGCGTGATTAAGGATTTGCCGAAATGAGACGCTTAATCGCTGAATTTTACAGAATTTAACCGCCTTCGGCGGGAGTTTTAGACAGGATTAACAAGATTTTTTATTTATATTTATTGTTTTATCCTGTAAATCCTGTCAAAAATACAAATTCCTATACAATTAAATTATCCCATAAAACCTTAAATTACAACGATTTTATGGTGTTTTTTGAAAATAACGGGCTTGAAATAAAGAGAATGTCAAAATTCTAAAGGTATTTCAAGGCCAACTATCGTGATGTCGTCAACTTCAGATGCATCGATTTCCTGGTTTTGCACAAGCGCGTTGAGTCTGTCCGTCATCTCAACAATCGGCAAGTCTTTGATTTCGCAAAATTCTTCACTGAAATTAAAGCCGGCCTGGTCATCGAAACAGCCGATAAAAGGCTCCGCTCCGTCGGAGTACAGCAGCAGTTTATCGCCGGGTTGAAGCTGTACGGTGCGTTGGATATAGTCAGCTTGTTCAAAGATTCCCAGCAGTGAGCCTCGTATTTCCAATTGTTGCGGCTGTTGCCGGGGACTGATGAGGACCGGATAGGGATGGCCGGCACGAGCGTAGGTTAGCTGTAGTGTCTTCGTATTCAGCAGACAATAGCAACAGGTTGCAAACTGATAGCCGGAGAGTTTTTGTGCAGCCATTCGCACGTTGAGACTCTTCATAACCTCCGCTGGTGAGAATATGCGGTAATTGCTCTCAATGGTCTCCCGCATAACCAGAGCCTGCTTTAGAAATATCGTTAAAAGCGCAGCAGGAAGCCCGTGACCAACTGCGTCAGCTACATAAAAACCTATGTGCTGCTCGTCTATGCGCACGATATCGTAAATGTCACCTGAGACCCACTCGGCAGGCAAAAAAGCTGCAGCCCATTGCACTTTGTCAGTGTTGGGCAGTTGACTGGGCAGAAAGTCGCGCTGAACAAGACCAGCCATACGAAGCTGCTCCGAGAGATTGTCAACCAGCGCTCCGGTCATACTAAGCTGCTCAGCGAGTTTGTTGCTGTGAGCGTTTTGAATCTGCTTTGGGGGGACAGCAGGCTTTACGGCTATTTCGGAACCTTTCTTACGGTACGCAAGATTGACGCTGATTCTGACCCACAACTCGTCTATGGAAACTGACGGCATTGTGGCTGACATAGAGAAACTCACCTTTGATGGCGCTAAAGAAAAGCTTTTCACGGGCAACTCCACACGATTGTTGAGCAAAATAGCGCCGATACTTTTCGTCTCAAGGGATTCGATTATCCTGGCCAATTTCTGCTGCTGCGAGATGCTCAAGCCCTCTGCATCAATAATTACGGTTCCAATCAGGTCAAGTCGATGAAGTATCCCGGAGAATTTGCCTATTGGAAGCATTAAGGAAGAAAGTTTCTTTTGCTTTAAAAGTCGCTTTATTTCAGGCGGTATCTGTTCCTGGTTTGTCAGGTATAGAACGTCTGTGAAGCTTTTTGGCACTTCGACAGCAGTCATTAAACCCGCTTTTCCCATTTCATTTGCCTTTTGCGATTACGTTATCAGGATTTTGAGTCAATATTCATTCTCACAGAAACTGACATAGATAATTTCGGCTTGTTAGGGGTGGTACTTTGCGTTTTTTTGCATTTTTCTGCGGTTTTCTGCTGTTTTCTGCTCCTGCAAGACCGGTAGCGTTTGAACTGTCTGCGGCGGTATTGTTTGTAGGTTTTTTGTCTGTGTCGGAAATGATTTTGAAATCTCGAGCCTACTGACTCTTCAGTTACATATAGCCATAAACGCCGGAAACAGGATTTCTGCCAAAATTTAGATAGAAAAGTTGACGTTTTCTAATTTAATGTAATACCTTAT
>CAJVYK010000052.1 GCA_913009865.1 uncultured bacterium | reverse complement strand
ATTCGTAGTTGTTCTTTATAAAGTATGAAGCGTCTGTTTCGGTTGTGCTCGAGCAGGCGCCAAGATGAAAGAGAGCCTCGATGGGGGGGCAGAGCTTATTATCGAGTACCATTTCTAAAAAATCGTCCTTCTCCACATAATCGGCGAAAGACAGATTCCTTAGATTCTTCCATTTTTCGTTTGTGCCGAGCTGGTCAACGACGAGAATGTCGGTAATGCCGCGGCTGTTTAGTGCGGCAATCAGCGCTGAACCGATAAAGCCGGCTCCGCCGGTAACTATTATCATTTGCAAATCCCCTAATTGACAGGTCAGTTTGCATAAGCTTAATTTTTCGTTCTGACTGTGTCAAATGTTTAACGAATCTTAAGCGCATAAAAAAACCGCCCAAAGTTGAGCGGTTAGAGATAAAAATGAAAAAGCCAAACTGGTTTTAACACAAAGCAATATAACTTGCAATTGCCAGAAATAGAATCCGCCTTTTGTTAAACGTGAACGGAAGCCAGGTTTCGTAATAAAATTTCGTCATTGCCCCACCGAAAACATAAAACCATCAAATCGTTACTCTCTTAGTATGTAATTATTATAACCGAAAGGCGTATCCTGCTCAAGAAAAATTACTCTCTTCTAAATGTAAGTATTTACTAATAAGGCACTTGCGATGTAAAAAACCGGAAATTTTTTCAGCCACCTTCAGCCACCATAGAGTTGACTATTGTTTCAGGCCAGCTTGCTGACAGCTTCGGCGACCAAGTTGCCTATCGGCATACGCTGCGGGCAGCGAGCTTCTGCAAGCTTATAATCCGTACTAAGCAGTTTGTTTCTTACCCCGCCGGGAATTTGAGCGAATAGCTCCCTCGCTCTGTCCTGCTGGCCGTAGCTGTTGTAGTACATCAAATACCGCATAATGTCACTGACATAAGGTGCATCCGGAAGGGCTGAGTCACATATATGTGCGCAGCCGGCACAATAACCGCTGCAGGTCGCCGCTGCGTATTTCTTGAAAACCGCCATATCAGCTTGTGTGAATTTGGTCTTATCGAGCACTGCCGCAACGTTTGAAGTCAAAAGAGCGACATTCTGCATCTTTACGCAAGCTGAACTGAACCTTTTATCTTCCAGTACGACCTTTACTTTTGCCTGCCCCTCGGTAAAGCCACGCTGCATGAAATGCCTGAGAAGCTTCTCGTCCTCTTTGGTTTTAACTCTCCGCTCCTGGCCCTGCCCCTGAGTCTTTATAGCAATAAGGCCGATACCCGCTTTATGGCACGCCTCAATAGCAGCCTGCATTTTAGCATCCTGCATCAATCGAAAATTATAGCTTGTCATTACCGCATCAATCCAGTCGAGCTTGGCCGCAGCGGTAAGGCATTGAGTCATATTTTTATGGGTGCTGAAACCAAAGAAACGTATCAGCTTCCGCTTCTTTGCACTTTCAGCCCACCGCTTTAATTCATCCGTCAAAAGAGCAGGATCAGACATCATATAGGAGCCATAGTACAAATCAATGTATTTGGTATTCATTCTTTTCAGAGAAGCTTGAAGACGGTTTTCCACATCCGCTACGCTTTTTGCACCCGATGCCTTGGTAACAATGAACAATTCCTTTCGGGCCTTTGGATTATTCGATAGGAATTTGCCTATGCCAAGTTCGCTGTTTCCGCCGGCATAATCAGGTGTCGTGTCCCAATAATTAACTGCCCATCGAAGAGCTTTTTTTAAGATGACTTGGTTCTCGATAAGGTTGAACCCGCCTCCCAAAGACAGGCACGGGATATCAACACCGGTTTTGCCTAACTTTCGTCTCGGCACCTGTGGGAAATTGGTCTTTTGAGATTTTCCCGTGGCATTAGGCTTTGACCCGGCTATTACTTCACTCGAAGCCAAAACAGAACTCAACCCCGTTGCCCCCATCGCCTTCAAAAAATTCCTTCTATCGATTTTATTTTGTTTTTCTTCCATTACCTTAGACTCCTAAAAATGATTAACGCCTGCAATAGCAATCAGGCCAGCTTGCCGACCGCCTCGGCGAGCAAGTTGCTTATCGGCAAATGCTGCGGGCAGCGAGCTTCCACAAGCTTATAATCCATACTGAGCAGTTTGTTTCTTACCGTGCAGGGGATTCGAGCGAAAAGTTCCCTCGCTCTGTCCTGCCGGCCGTAGCTGTTATAGTACATCAAATACCGCATAATGTCACTGACGTAAGGGGCATCCGGCAGGGCTGAGTCGCATATATGTGCGCAGCCGGCACAATAATCGCTGCAGGTCGCTGCGGCGTATCGCTTGAAAACTTCCATATCCGCCTGCGAAAATTTGGTTTTATCCAGTACGGCAGCGGCGTTCGAGGTTAAAATAGCGACGTTCTCCATCCCAACGCAAGCGGAACTGAACCTCTTATCTTCCAAAACAACCTTTATGTTTGCCTGCTCGGCGGTAAAGCCGCGCTGCAAAAGATGTTCAATCAGTTTTTTATCCTCTTCGGTTTCGACTTCCTGGCGGTATCTGCGAATAGTTGTCTGGCCGGTAGTCTTCATAGCTATAAGGCCGATACCCGCTTTGTGACAGGCCTCAATGGCATCCTGCATTTGGGGATTCTGCATCAATCGGAAGTTGTAGCTCGGCATTATCGCATCAATCCAGTCGAGTTTGGCGGCAGCGGCAAGGCATCTGGCCATGTTCTTATGGGTGCTGAAACCAAAGAAACGTATCAGCTTGCGCTTCTTTGCACTTTCGGCCCACTGCTTTAGATCATCGGTCAACTGTGCAGGATCGCCCATTGCGTGAACGCCATAGTACAAATCGATGTATTCAGTATTCATTCTTTTTAGAGAGGTTTGAAGACGGTTTTCCACATCCGCTACGCTTCTTGCACCGGAGGCCTTGGTGACGAGGAACAATTCCTTTCGGACTTCCGGGTTTTTCGAGAGGTACTTGCCTACACCAAGCTCACTGTTTCCCCCTGCATAGTTGTGAGCTGTATCCCAGAAGTTGGCGCCCCACTGAAGGGTCTTTCTTAAAATGATTTGGTTGTCAACAAGGTTGAACATTGTACCCAGAGAAAGGCACGGGATATCAATGCCTGTTTTACCTAATTTTCGTCTCGGCACCTGTGGTAATCCGGGTTTTTGAGATTTTTTCGAAACATCAGGCGCATTCGAGCCGGCTTTGGCTCCAGCCGAAGCAAAAATACCGCCCAGTCCGGCAGCACCGGCCGTCTTCAAAAAGTTTCTTCTGTCGATTTTATTTTGTTTTTTCTGCATTATGTTAACCTCCAAAAAATAGCGTATAGCGTATAGCGTTTAGCGTTTAGCGTTTAGAAAAAGCAAGCATAAGCAACTTGTATTTATATCTGATATACTATTATACTATCTAATTTTCAACGTTTGAGCAGTAATGCTCTGTCAGCACTTCTTGTCTCGCCCTCGGCAGAGACCCTTACAGCTCGCCTGCCGCTTACGGGACATTCGTGTTCGCAAACTCCACAGCCGGTACATTTTTCAATATCAACGTAAGGTCTTTGCAGTCGAACCTGAACCTCAATTTTACCGCCCGCAGCGGGGATTTTTCCAAACCGTTTATCAGCGGAAATTACGAGCGTGTTTTCGGTATTTGCAGCGATTTTGCTGCGTTCACCATCTTCGCTGATACAATAGTAATCGCCGGTGGCAAATTTGCCGGGTGCGATGGTTTCTTCAACGGTTTCTATTGTCTTATCCACAGCTCTTTTCACCGTGAAAATGCCATCTCTTACCGTGCTGAAGTATTCGCGGGTGTAAATCGCCTTGGGACTAAGCGGACAGTTTTCCTGGCAGACAATACAGGGTTTATCCATCGCCCACGGAAGGCATCTGCCGCGGTCAAAAAAGGCGGTGCCCAGTTTGATTGGACCGGCATCAGAAAACTCATCGGTGCCGAGTTTCTCGGCAAGCGTAATCGGCCTGATAGCCGAGGTCGGACAAATCTGGCCGCAAGCGGTGCAATTTAACTGACAGCCGCTCGAGCCGATTCGATTGTTCAGTACAGGAGTCCAGAGATTTTCCAGTCCCGCTTCGATGCCGCTGGGCTGAATAACATTCGTAGGACACAGACGCATACATTGGCCGCACTTGATACATCTTTTCAGGAATTCTTCTTCGGCTAATGCACCGGGCGGACGAATAACTTTGTAGTGCCAATTGCCGGCCAGTTTACCGCTCAGCCGAACCGCAGGTACCGCAAATATACCGCCGGCAAGTGAAAGAACAAAGCCCCTGCGGGAAATGTCAGGGTTCGTCACTTCTCCGGCCAACGAACTCTGAGTTTGATAGCCGATTAGCTCGTCCTTACAATCCTGGCGACAGTTAAAGCAAAGCACACATTCGCTTATTCTTATATTGCCGGCTGGGCCGCAGCCGCCTTCACAGGCCTTTTCGCACAATTTGCAATCGATACATTCTTTTTCCCTCTTGCCGATTCGCCATATAGCAAACCGGCTGAAAATGGCAAACAATGCGCCAAGCGGACAGATAAATCTGCAGTAGAATCGAGGGATGAGAAGGTTAAGAAAAACGGCTGTTAAAAATACCGCTAATATCAGCCATGCCCCTTCATAAAAACGCTGCGCTATCGAAACAAAGCTGACGGGGCTGTCAGCAATAGGCAATAATACCAGGTTGAAAGAGCGGGTTATCAGCGGTATAGGGTCGAGCAGGCCGGTCTGCAAAGTGGCGGCAAGTGACGGAAATGCAGCCATAGATAGAAAGAGTACGAGAACAAAATACTTTATGCACTGAGCCCGCCGATATTTGTTGAGCTGTATTTTTTGCGCAGCCGATTTTCTTCTATTGCCCAGAAAGCCGGTAAAGTGATGCAGCGAGCCGAAAGGACAAACCCAACTGCAGAAGAACCGCCCAAATACTATCGTCAATATAATCGTAGCCAGCGCCCACAAAAGAGGCCGGTAAAATGTATGCGTAGTTAATATCGTCCCGATTGCCACCAAAGGGTCAAGCTGCAAAAACCAATTGATGGGCCAGCCCCGCAACTGCCACCACTTCTGGCCTACAGTGCCGACAATGCAAAACCAGACAAATATCGAGAAAAAGAAGGTCTGACTTATTCTTCTGGTGGTTACAATTTTCATAATTACATTTTCAGCTTATCGTTGCAAATATTGGTTTGAGCGAGTCTATATCAGTAGTTCCCACGCCGGCACTTTGAGCTTTTGCAAGATAAGGTAAGTCCGTAACCTTCAGGTCCAGCAGGCCGCAGCCATAAGAATCGGCAGCTACCATATCAGTACTTGCAATCAAAGTATTTGCACGTCTTAAATCCGAGACCGAGCCGCCCGTCGGGCCATTGGTCATCATAACCTCAGTACCGTCGAGTATTACCAGAGTCGGCCTTACCATCATAGCCAACTCGGCGATGATGGTGTTAATGTCCTGATGAAAAATGTTACGCCGTCCGCCCAAAAGGCCATAGAAGTTTTTCATCGTCATCGAAGCGGCGCTTCTGTGATGGTCCTTAACCGGTGCGATACCAATCAGTTTGTCGGCCCCGGCAAACGGCTCATAGAAAACAGGCCAATCCTTGATGAGTTTTCCTCCCGCCAGCGTAGTGTGTCTGAAAAGATGAGCTTTTGGCAGTATGATTTTAGCGCCGGCCTGACTTGCCGCTTTGCCTATGCCGCTCAGCGCAAAACAGCTCGCAGGGTCATTGATTGGATTGTCGGTGACGATAACCTTTTTTGCCCTGGCTTTGTTGAGGCACAGGCGAACCAATTCAGCGACCAGGTCAGGATGGGTGGTAGCGGCTAACATCGGCGGGGATGCAAATGCGACGTTGGGTTTTATCGCAACCGTCTCGCCGGGCCTGATGAATCTTTCTATACCGCCTAATAATTCTATCGCTTTGTTAAGAGTCCTTATCCTGTCGGAGCCTTTGACAACACTTATTGTCTGGCCGGGCCGGGCCGGTAGCGAAAAATCCGGCAGTGTTACAAGCTCTTTGGCCTTACCGCCGGCTCCCGGGCCTTTGCTGTCATAAAGCAGATACGAAGCTCCTGCCGCAGCGGCAATTGAAATCCCCGCTTTGGCCGCCCGTGCCAGAAACCGCCTTCGCCCGAAATTTCTATCGTTTTCCTCAGTCATTGCTTTCTGCTTTCGCCGCCTTGCTGAGCTTGTTAATAAGCATAATTGCCAATTTTTCCGCAGCCTGCTGACTTTGGGCTTCGTGAATGCCGGCAACGAACGGCCCTGTTGCGAACACAATTTCGGTTGTGTCATAGAAATCAACAATTTTGCCTTCCAGAGTTTTACCGGCCGTGTTCTTTACAACCGCTCCATTTTCAATCAGAAAATTATAATAGCTTTTGGCAACAGCCTGGGCATCTTGAAGGTCGGGACGTTTACTAATAAATCCTGTGATAGTTTCGTCATCAATTTGGTACCGGGCGGTAAAAGTATCCGTCAAACCTTCAAAGCCAAAGGCGTTTGCCAGATATAATTTAACACTACCCGGAACTAAATCCTCCTGCGGAAACAACGCCAACTCAGCTATCCGGCTGTCATCGTCAACAGTTAAATTCGCTTGAATCTTCTGAGCGACTTCTGTCATTGCCTTAAACAATTCGCCCGATTCAGCCGAACCGACCAGCTCGATATAATATCTGCCGTGGACAAAAAACAGGGCATTGCCGGTTTTGTATGCATACGCAAAAGCCGGCAAAATCACGGCCTCAGCTCTGGTTTGCACACTGTAAACCGAAAATGCGTTTCTAACAGCGGCCATATCGTAAACAAAAAGCTCGAACCACAGACTTTCGTCGCTTGTGCTTACAAATCGCTGAGTAAATAATTCCTTAAAGCCGGATTCGACATAAAGAGAGGCCTTGCCGTCAATTTTTTCGTAAAGGTTTTCAGGATTGTAGCTTGTAATTTCTGAAAGTGCTTCGAAGCCGGCAGGCACTATAGAGCGTAGGGGCGGCTGGCGAATCGTGCCTGTGTCCGACTCTGTCGATATACCAAATCGGCTCATATCCATATCGAACTGCTTTATGAATACACCAAGGCCGATAAGAAAAAGAATTGATAGCAGGCAAATGCTTACAGCAGATTCGAGACGCCTTGCCCGACCGTGAATCAAACCCATTGGCCAACTCCAATAATAACGATTTACTTGACCATACAACCTGGATGGATTATAGTTTTCGTTGAGACTGATGTCAATCAATATTTGACGGATACCGGCGAAACGAAGGCTTTCAAAATCGCATAATGAGGAAAAGTGGTATGCGAAAAAAAATATTTCAAAAGGTCTTCCAGACACCATTTATCGATACGCATGAACATCTGCTCGAGGAAAAAGAACGGATTGCCGGTACTTTCCCCTCCTGGTGGTCGCAGAGCGATGACTGGACTATGGTTTTGAGCCATTACATCGCCTCCGATATGCTCGCAGCAGGTATGCCCCAAAAGTGCTGGGATGAGTTTTACTCTCCTGAAGTTGCTCCTTTAGACAAATGGGCCCTGCTTGAACCTTATTGGCCGGCTATCAAAAATACGGGCTACGGACAGGCAATTCGTATTGCGTTGAGGCAACTTTATGACGTTGAGGAACTTTCGGCGAAAACAATAAAAAAAGTACAGTCGGGCTATGAAAAACTCCGCCGCCCCGGTTTTTACAAACACATTTTATGTGATTTAGCCAAAATAGAAGTCTGCATGGTCAATTGCCTGACAGGTAAGCCTTTTAATGAATCCGATATGCCGACACTGCTTATGCAGGATTTGAGTATTATAGGCATGTTTGAAGGTCCCGATTTAGAGCAATTCGGTAAACCCACAGGCATTAAAGTCTCTTCCCTGTCTGACTGGCACAGAGTGATAGACTGGTGGTTTAATAAATACGGTAAATATGCCGTGGCTGTCAAATCACAGAATGCTTACAGACGCGACATTGATTATGAGAAGGTGCCGGCTGAAAAAGCAGAAGCGATATTCAAAAAAAGACTCGATGAGCAACCCCTCACATCTAAAGAGAAAAAAATGCTTGAAGACCACTTGTTCTGGTATGCGGTTGAAAAAGCAACCAAATTTAACCTGCCTGTTAAATTACATACGGGATATTATGCCGGCAGAAATGAGATGCCGCTGTCACGGCTCATCAGCAATCCCTGCTCTGCAACAGATTTGTGCCGGACGGCACCGGAAACTAATTTTGTTTTCATGCATATTTGCTACCCCTATTATGAGGAAATGGTTTCGGTCGCTAAACACTATACTAATGCTCATATGGATATGTGCTGGGCGTGGATTATCAATCCGGTCGCTGCTAAAGACTTTTTGAAAAAATACCTCGTCACGGCGCCGGCGAATAAAATTCTAACATTCGGCGGCGATTATATTCCTGTGGAACCGGTTTTAGGACATGCACTCATAGCCCGACGAGGTATAGCCACGGCCTTGTCGGAATTAGTGGAAGAAGAATGGCTGAGCATGGAGAATGCCTTAGAGATGATTGAGCCCGTAATGCATGGAAACGCCCGACGTATTTTTAATCTTGCCGAGAAGACAAAGGCGATGGAGCGGGTAAAATGGGGATAATAAAGGCGATGCTTTTAGCTAAAATATTGACGAGGCGGCTCAGGTCGTGTTATAATATTTGAATGAAGAAAAAAGGAGACTGAAATGACTGAGTATATGCGATATCTTGGATTTTGGACGCCGGGGCCCGTTGAGCTTATTGTTATTGCGGTTATCGCTCTGCTGATATTCGGCAGACGGCTGCCGGAAATCGCCCGTAACATAGGTAAGAGTATGACCGAATTCAAAAAGGGCGTTCATGAAGCCAACGAGACCAAAGATGAATTGTTGGATGACGTCAAGAAGGCCAAGGATAACATAGTAAATGAGGTCAAGGACGCCACCGGGCTAAACAACTCCCAAAAAGATAGCGGATAGTTATAGCGGATAGCGGATAGAAAAGGAAAACTATACACTGTACGCTGCACGCTAATAATTGAAATGGGCGATACCAATAAGAAACAAGACCGGCCTGGTTCCACTATGAGCTTAGGCGACCACCTTGATGAATTGCGAAGTCGGTTAATCTACGCTCTTGCCGGCCTGGCTATTTGCACCATCGTCAGCTTAGCATTCAGTCGCTATATAATAACCTTTCTGCAAATACCATACGTCGCCATCATGGGCAATAAATCTTTGCAGGCTCTTGCCCTGGCTGAGGGTTTTGTGAGCTATGTAAAAATAGCATTAATCACCGGCCTGATAATTTCATCGCCATGGGTCTTCTATCATTTATGGATGTTTGTGGCGGCCGGACTGTACCCGAACGAACAAAAATACGTTCGTCTGGCTGTTCCTTTCTCAGCGGTACTGTTTGTCAGCGGTGCGTTGTTCTTCATCTTTGTAGTAGCGCCGCTTTCCATAGGTTTCCTCGTGAAGTTCAATCGCTGGATTGGTCTCAATTCAAATATTACTTTCAAGAACTACATATCTTTTGTAACCACCCTTATGCTGGTATTCGGCATGGCCTTTCAAACCCCCACAGCGATTTTCTTTCTCAACAGGACAGGCCTGGTGTCAATAAAAGCCCTGTGCAAATCGAGAAAATACGTACTGCTGGCTGTTTTTATAGTGGCAGCTATGGCCACTCCGCCTGACGTGGTTTCGCAAGTAACCCTGGCGGTGCCGCTGTATTTGCTGTTCGAGTTCGGTATATTAATAAGTCACCTGGCAAATCGAAGAAAAAGAACATGAAACAGCCGATAATGGTCTCTGATTGGCTTGACTGTATGGAATTTGGGGGCTGATTTGGAGAGTAATGACGATCGCAGTTAAACGCTGGAATCCTGCTTTATTTGCAATTCTAATCCTGCTAACGCTGGCCTTTTTAACCGGTTGTAATGCACCTATGGGGCAGTTGAACGCATTTAACAGGTATTTCAAGGCGTGCGATTATGAAAATTCAGCCCTGTTTGCCCAGAAAAGAATAAGCGGACGTGAAAAACCCCAGGGCGAGGATTTACTGTGGGCATTACAGCTTGGGACTGTTGAAAGAATCCGCCAGGATTATCGGAAAAGTACAGAGTATTTCGATAAAGCTGAGGACATGCTGAAGTTCTATGACGAGCAGTCCAAAATCGGGGATGCTGTCGGCTCTACGATTGCAAATGACAATATAGTTCCTTACAAAGGCCAAGAGTATGACGGCGTAATGATTAACGTATATAAGGCCCTGAACTTTATGGCTGAAGGAAAGACGGACTTGGCGAGGGTGGAGTTTAATCGTGCCCTTGACAGGCAGAGACGGGCAAAAGAAAAATTTAATAAAGAAATAAATAAGCTCAAGTCCGAATTAGAAAAAAAACAGCAGCAGGACAAATTTTCAAAGTCCAATGTTGAAAATCCCAAAACGTATGAACTGTTGGCTCAAAAGTATCCTAATCTTTATGAGTTCGAGGCCTACCCCGATTTCGTCAATCCTTTTGCGACCTATCTGGCGGGTATATATTTTAATCTGGTCGGCGATTACTCCAAGGCGGTGTATTTACTCAAGGAATCTTATGGTATGGTTGGAAACAACGGCTATATTGCTGAAGACCTGAGTATTACCGAGGAGATACTCGACGGAAAAGGTCGGCTTGAAAATACAGTTTGGTTGATATTCGAGAATGGATTGGGGCCTGTAAAAAAAGAATTCCGGCTGGATATTCCGTTATTTGTTGCGACAAATAAAGTTAAATATGTGGGAATTGCTCTGCCGAAATTGGAATTCAGAGACAGGGCTTATCCGTATCTGGTTGCAGAAGCTGACGGTAAAGATTATAAGACCCGCCTGGTCTCGGATATGGACAGGGTTATCCAGACAGAGTTCAGCAAAGATTTTAAGGGTATTTTAATAAGAGCTATTATATCGGCAACGGCAAAAACCGTTGCTCAATATGCTCTTGAGAAGCAAAATTCTAATGCTTCTTCGATGGCCTCTCTGTTTATGGCGGTGTACAGTTATGCCTCAACTGCCGCTGATGTCAGGATATGGACGACTTTGCCGAAAAATTTTCAGGTTGCCAGGTTCAAAAAGCCGAAAAACGGCAAATTAAAAATTATTCCTCCAGGCTCTATCCCGCTTGACATTGACATTCCCGATTGTAATAATGCAATAGTATATGTTAGAATAATAAGCAATCAGGCCGTACCGGTATATAAGGTTATAACTTTCTAAGTTAATATTTTTCGCTAAACAGGGGTAGAAAATGAAAACGATTACAAATATATTGCTTTTTGTTATTGTGGCGGTAGTTGCAGGTTGTAATGGACAGCGTGATTCCAGAATTCACTTAAGGGAAGAGGTGGGAAGCGACACTCTTGGTAATAATATCGTAACCCGGCCGGTAACCCATGCCTTTAGCGCATTGGTAGGGGACGGTATTGAAGTTACGCAGGCCGTTACGAAGAGAAACGATGCCGGTTTTCTCGAACTTTATGTTGACGGATACAACCGCTCATACAAAACCAAACGATTCAGGTACAGGGTGGAGTGGCTCGATGAAAATGGGTTGCTGATTCAAAGCAAAACAAGTGTCTGGCTGCCGGGGTCAGCTATGGGTCAATCACCATTTAGTCTTAAGGCCGTTGCACCTGTACCGAAAGCTGTGAATTTCAGAATGGATACCAGAAAGTGGGAGTAAGTTATGAAAACAAGAACAATAGAAATCGTCACGTTAATCAGTATTTTACTTGCAGGCTGTGCCCCGAAAACTGTAAATATCGACGTTGTAAATGATGAAGGCAAACCTGTTATGGCTCTGGATTACCGGGATTTTGACCAGGCCGCCAGCGGAATGATTCAGTCTATGCTCGGTTCAGGCGCTCTTAAGAAACCGGGTGGTGGAAGGTATGTTGTTACAACCGGCCGAATTGTCAATGATACAATGCAGAGAATCGATACCGACCAGTTGATGGCTAAAGTTGAAGAAGAACTTATGAACAGCGGCCAGGTCGTAATGACCTCGGCTGTCGGAGGCAAGGGCGCCGGCGATAAAATGATTTATAAGGTGAGAGATATAAGAGATTCGGATGTGGGAGATGAATTCAAGAAAGATACTATTCCCGCCAAGCGTCAGTTGATTGCGCCTGAACTAAGCATCTCCGGCAAAATTTTTCAAAGAAACATCCGTTATGATAAAAACCGCCAGCAGGTTGAGTACTATTTCCAGCTTAAAATTACAGATTTAACAACCGGGCTGAGATTCTGGCAGAAAGAAACTATTATCGGCAAACGGGGAAGTAATAAGTCCGTATCCTGGTAAGAGTATA